>JAPLRL010000052.1:13363-47425 GCA_026399205.1 Gammaproteobacteria bacterium | reverse complement strand
AGATCATCGTGAGGCTCGTTTGTCCACCCTACGACTTGCTCGATAGGCTTCAGTGTCTCTCGAAAATGGTGATTAGCACAAGAACACCGTAGGGTGGACAAAGGAGCCTGGCACCGGACTTACTACTTACCGGAACCCTTCGGCGACGTGCCCACCGGTGGCTCGGAGCTAACTAGTTGCTGAAAACGATGGATCAGTGCCCACACGAAAAGCTCGGGGCCACCCCTGGTGGGCACGTCGCCTGACAGAATTTTGCTAACCGGCAAGATCATTGTGAGGCTCCTTTGTCCACCCTACGACTTGCTCGATAGGCGTCGGTATATTCCGAAACAAGCGCAGCGTAATCAAGGCGACGACACCAGTGCTCAAAAAATTGCAATTTCGCTTGGATAAGTTTGTTTTATTAGCACTCACAACGAACAAACGTCATCCTGAACGCAGTGAAGGACCTCCTGAATTTGGCTAGATCTTTGTCAAATTGAGATCCTTCGCTACGCTCAGGATGACGTACCTGGGTAGTTACGTTTGTAACTTATGCTGGAAGAAAAATAATGCCCCCTAAAAAAATACATCGAACAGAAAGCGCTTTCACGCATACGCCAATACCACCTGCCCCTACAATGAGTTATACAGCGCCCCCTCAGCTCACTGCCGAAGAAGAAAACGACTTAGACTCATTTAGGTTAAGTGAAGGCGATAATAATCATTTAAGTGAACAGGTAAGCGGCACTAAAAGAGAACGTGATGATATGACCTACTGTAGCGATACCGATAGTGACGATGAGAATGTTTTTGGTATCAATATAAGTTTACAACGGTTAGGTCTGCCAGTCAGTCAGGAAACCCCACCCAAAGCACCTCCTAGGGAAAGTTTGGCGAGAACGTTATCTCCAATCTCAACCACTGCGCCATCGACCACACCAGCTATACAATATCATTCTTCAAACAAATGATGGGCTAATCAGATTTGCGTAGCAACTGTCAAGACAGTTGCTACGATACCAGCGCTGAAGAAGGCGACTTAAACTCATTTAAGTTACAAGCGGGTGTGCTTGAAGTTGGCGACTCATGTTCCCTTGTGGGGCTAGCGTCCATCCCAGGTGTTTGAGCACGATGGATTGGAGAGGGATGGAAGTCTATTGCTTGAGGTGGTTGCTCAGTGTCAGTATTTGATGCTGTATGATAATCTTCTGTTAGCTTGTTGAGATATTTCTGTATTCGATCTATTTGCGTTGCTTGTTTTTTATAGATCCCCAGCTCTTCCGAAAAGAATCCATCGTAAATAAAGAGGTATTGAAGTGGACTACAAATTTTTTCTACTTTTGATCTAAACAACATCCATGCTCCTAAAGCGGGGGGAATGAAAGCCCACATCACTAACATGAATGAGAGAACCATGTGCATACTTGAGTCGAACAGATCCTCATATTGGGTTATCCTACATTGCTGTTGTTCTTGATAATGGGAAATACTCACAATCGCAATTAATGTTGTCAACATGTAGCTAGCAGTTAGTGCTATTGACATATATAGAAATATATTGCGCTGTAGCCACGGATTATTAACGGTAATGAGGACACTCGGCAGGAAGATGAAAAGGCCCAATACTGAGTAAACGCCTGCGCCAGTGAAAAAAAGTCTAATAAACGAAGCAATGCGGTGAATGTCATTTAGATAGGTTACTGCCTTCTCATGATCCGTGGAGGTCGTGAGTATTTTTATCATTGCCAATTGCTCAGAAGTTTTTGGACTAAAGCGACCATCATCATAATCTTCGATTGAGGTTTGATAAAGCTGTAAAAATTCGAGTGTAGCGTCAGGATGTAGATGAAGTTTGCCAGGCAATCTGGGGCGAAAATCTTTAGGCATATTCGAGATGAATTTAAACAGAGCGTAGTTTAGGAAAATCGTTGTTTTCTTAATTTTTGTCCCGTGATGCCAATGCAGGTTCACTCTGTTGAAGCAAGCAATGATTTTTGCATTTTCCTCTGGTGTACTATTGTCAGCGAGATAGAAGAAAATAGTCTGAATGATTGAATCCGGCATCCTAGAGAGTTTTGAGGTGTGATTAATCGATGAAGTGTTTCTCATTTCTGCTCTTAATTCAGTGAAATTATCTGCATTCTATCACGAATCATGCGCAATGTAAATGCATGTAGGTTATTTAATTTACTTGATATCAATTATTTTGTCTAAACTCCGAATCGGGGTTAATATAAAAAACTGTAACTCCCCAGGTGCACGTCATCCTGAGCGCCAGCGAAGGATCTCCCCTAGCTAGCAATGTGCTAATTAGCAGGAGATCCTTCGCTGGCGCTCAGGATGACGTGCACCTGGGGAGTTATAAAAAACTTAGTAACTACCCAGGTACGTCATCCTGAGCGTAGCGAAGGATCTCATCCTGAGCGTAGCGAAGGATCTCAATTTGACAAAGATCTAGCCAAATTCAGGAGGTCCTTCACTGCGTTCAGGATGACGTTTGTTCGTTGTGAGTGCTAATAAAACAAACTTATCCACAACCTGAGGAGTTACAAAACTTATCAAAATAAAAAAACCCGCCAATTGGCGGGTTTTCTTGGACAATACAGCCAACACTTACATCATGCCGCCCATACCACCCATACCGCCCATACCGCCCATACCACCCATGCCGCCCATGTCACCAGCGCCGGCACCAGTTGCGTCTTCTTTAGCTGGTAAGTCAGCAACCATGCATTCGGTTGTCAACATCAAGCTTGCAATAGACGCTGCATTTTGAAGTGCAGTACGGGTGACTTTAGTAGGATCAATAATCCCCATTTCAGCCATGTCACCGTATTCACCTGTTGCTGCGTTGAAACCAAAGTTATCTTTGCCTTCAGCGACTTTGTTCACAACAACTGAACCTTCGTAACCCGCATTTTCAACGATTTGACGTAAAGGAGATTCAATCGCACGACGCAGAATGGCAATACCCATTTCTTGATCAGGATTGTCACCCTTCAGGGTCATCAATACTTTGTGTGCACGAATAAAGGCAACACCACCACCTGCAACAATGCCTTCTTCAACAGCAGCACGGGTTGCATGTAATGCGTCTTCTACACGCGCTTTTTTCTCTTTCATTTCAACTTCAGTTGCAGCACCAACTTTAATCACTGCAACGCCGCCAGCTAGTTTTGCAACACGCTCTTGGAGTTTTTCACGATCGTAGTCAGAGGTTGTTTCTTCCATTTGCGCACGAATTTGAGAAATACGCGCTTGGATGTCAGTTGCTTTACCTTCACCATCAATGATCGTGGTGTTTTCTTTAGTCACAACAACACGTTTGCAAACACCTAAGTCTTCAATCGTCGCTGCTTCTAAAGTTTTACCAATTTCTTCAGAAATCACTTGGCCGCTTGTTAACATCGCAATGTCTTGCAACATCGCTTTACGACGGTCACCAAATCCTGGTGCTTTTACCGCGCAAACCTTCACAATACCGCGCATTGTGTTCACAACCAACGTTGCTAATGCTTCGCCTTCAACGTCTTCTGCGATAATCAACAACGGACGTCCTGATTTAGCTGCTGCTTCAAGAATCGGTAACATTTCACGAATGTTAGAGATCTTTTTGTCAACGATCAGAATATAAGGATGATCAAGCTCAGTGGTCATGTTTTGTTGATTGTTGATGAAGTATGGAGAAATGTAACCACGATCGAATTGCATCCCTTCAACTACAGTCAATTCGGTCACTAAACTATTACCATCTTCAACCGTAATGACGCCTTCTTTACCCACTTTTTCCATTGCAGTCGCAATGATTTCACCAATTTCTTCATCAGAATTTGCAGAAATCGTGCCAACTTGGGCAATCGCTTTGCTGTCTTTACAAGGCTTAGAAATAGAGGCCAAGTGTTTGATAACCGCAATAACTGCTTTATCAATACCACGTTTCAGATCCATCGGGTTCATGCCCGCTGCCACTGCTTTTTGACCTTCAACCAGAATCGCACGAGCCAACACAGTTGCTGTTGTTGTACCATCACCAGCTGCATCAGATGTTTTAGACGCAACTTCTTTAACCATTTGCGCGCCCATGTTCTCAAAGTTACCTTTGAGTTCAATTTCTTTAGCAACAGATACACCATCTTTCGTAATGGTTGGCGCGCCATAAGAGCGAGCTAAGACGACATTACGACCGCGTGGTCCCATGGTTACTTGTACTGCATCAGCAAGTACATTCACCCCTTTTAACATTTTTTCACGAGCTTCGTGACCAAAACATACTACTTTAGGCATTTTTGTCTCCTTTAACCTTCAATAATCGCCATGATATCGTCTTCACGCATCACTAAGAATTCTTGACCCGAAATTTTGATCTCAGTACCTGAGTATTTACCAAACAATACGGTATCACCGATCTTCACAGCCAACGCTGCAAAATCACCATTTTCAAGACGTTTTCCTTTACCAATTGAAACCACTTTACCTTGAATTGGTTTTTCAGTTGCATTATCAGGAATCACAATCCCACCTGCTGTTTTACGCTCTTCTGGTAAGCGCTCTACGACCACACGGTCATACATGGGTATAATTTTCGAACTCATGCTTATATTCTCCTCAAAAATATCAATATCCTCGACTACTAAGCATCACGTTGATCTCAACGCCGCTCGTAGACATATGGGGGTGGGGGATCTCTATTTCAAGGGAAAATTTAAAAAAACTACCTGGAACGATGTGGAGGCAGGGGAATCCGGCCAAAGAAGGCTCATTCTTTGACTCGATTCCCGTGGATGTGGAAGACAAAATCGTTGATTGTTTTTATAAAACAATGTAATATTCGTGCACCCTATGTTGGAATTAAGCGCAATTAAGGGGGTCGTTTTGCCATTTTCACCCAAAAAAATCAAGTTAATCTATGAAAACACTCCGATTCATATTCAATTTAATGCCACTCGTGATCCAAGAAACGAGCGTAAAATGATTGTTCAGCGTATCGTCGAAGTTGGTGCGCAAAACATTGTGGAAACCCCTCCCCATGTAATTTTCCTGCTTGATATCAGCGGTAGTATGTCCGGCAAATTACCTCTCGAACATGCATCAGGTGATGCAGCTTTAACTAGGATGGATGCTGCTAAGCATTATATTGCGAGCATGCTAAGACATTTACCCAATGAGACCTTACTGTCTTTGTGTTTCTTTGATAATACACCTAAAACAGTCATTGAACGGATAAGAAAAGACGAGCGTAACGAACACTTTCTTAACCGCCTTGCTACAGCAACACCAACCGGCGGTACTGAAACCGATCCGGCGATGAAAGCAGCTGGCCTGCTCAGTCGACAAACTCAAGAAGCGTGTGTCAGTGATACACGTATTATCTTGATTACAGATGGAGAGCCAAATGGTCTTAACGCCGATGATCATAAAGCAATGTTTGAATCGTTTCAAAAAGAGGCGAGCGGCACCGCTCCCGGGCTCATAACCATTGGCATTGGCGACCGTGCAGGTAGGCCTTTCTGTGAGTATATGTCTAGGCGAGCGCATGGTCCTTGTATTTTGCTACAAGGCGATGGAAACATCACTCAAGGTGCATTTCTTGAGCAAGTCGGGTCCGTGGCGTATGAAACCAGTCGTCGCTGTCGGTCTGCCCTTCATTTTTCAACCACCGCACTAGATTTTCTCGGCACAGGGTATCCACAAATAGGCGAGCCGACTGCGCTAGGTTGTATCTACTTTGGGGAAAAACATGTCTTTTCACCAGAAGTGATTGATGTCAGTCAATTACCTGAACAGCTCTTTTTTAAGGTGGAGCGAGTGGGTGAGCATCAAGCCGAGTGTACTGTAGCTAGAGCTGACTTATGGAATGAGAGTGGGTTTGAAGAAACCTTGCCCATTGAATTTGCAGAATTTCAACTCACGGATCTTAAAAGACGTATTCTCTTTGGCTCGAGCAATCAATCGTTGATACTCTCTAACCTACGGAATGACTGGGGAAAAGATGGCGTCTTGTTTGACAGCGAGCGAAAGACTAAGCTTTTGCAAGCACTCGACATCGCCATTTCTGAAGAGAATCAAAAAACACCTGCCCCACGGAAAAAACAAATCCAATCTACGCTGAGTGTTGGTTCATCAGGAGAGGAAACCCTCTATTTTAAAGATATGAGTGGAAATCAATATACGATTAAATGTGAATCCCCCATCTCATATGGAGATCTTAAACAACTGCTGCTTGATGAAGCAAGCACTAAAGGAGTGGATGTCAGTGGCAAAGAGCCATGTTTAACTGTCATGGGACCAGTAGGTGATGATGAACTTGTTCATATAACTGAGATGAAAAGATTTTCTACTTTATATGTAGGCTTTCGCGACGCGCCACCAAAAAAACAACCAGCACAAAAAAAAGCAATCGTTCCACCAAAAGCGTCTGATAAACCCGCTGAACCAGATGAACCAGATGAATCAACGGCGTATTATCAGTTTGCCTCTTCTGAGGCAAGTGTATCGACGCTGAAAATCGAGCCAAAATGGAATGATACAGTCACTACCGTGACCAAAGAGATAGTGGATGCACTCAACATACAATCACAACACGCAATGTGCGTTGTGATCCATTATAAAGGTAAGCAGCTTCCTGCTAGTACGAGGATGTGTAGTATTTTAGGGCAAGATGCAACTGCGATTTTTGCTGTGCGAGTGAAGTCTCTCGTCAACGATATTTCGGTCAAGGTCCATGTTGATTTGAGCGCATTAAAGTCCTCTCTAAAAAAACTGAACTTCACTTTTGCTGCGAACAGATCCGTTGCGGAGCTTTTTGAAGAAATTAAACAACAACGCAGTCAGCTAGCGGCAGCGGCGTTTAAAAGTGAGCTGTATCAACTGACCTATCAAGGTTCGCCACTGGTTGAGAGTGAGATGCTTGGCGTTGCCATACAATTCAGTCCTACAGTAAACATCACCCTTCAGTTAAAACCAAGCTTAAGTGCTGTTCATGATTCAACACATGAATCAGCGCTGGTTCCTCGAGTTCAAGTCAACCCAGAAAGACACATTGTGGTTACGGGGCTTGATGAGACCACAACGCTTATCCTTCAACCTTGGGTAATATTGCAAACCCTTCTCACAACCCTACAAAGAAGAGATGTAGATGCCAATTTTGTATTACAAGTATTTGGCAGCTCTCGTTGCTTAAATTTGACTGGCACGTTAGAACAAAATCGTATGGGTGATGGTGCGTGCGTTGCTTTAGTGTCTCGTGAAGAAACCCATCCTTGCGTGAGTGACTTGCAACGCTTTGCACTGATGCTCCACAACTTGGCAAAGGAAGTTGATTTTACACCTGCCCCGCCAGCGCAAGCGCGCGCAACGTCTCTTACCGCAAGCGGTTATTCTACATTCGAATCCTCATTGGCACAGCTCGTGAGTGACGCTTTGTTTAAAAACCCACAGTTACCCGAAGACTATAAGCAGGATAAAAGTAAATTATGTTCGCTCCTCGAGGCGTGTTTTAGGGTGTTAAACCAAGATATCTCGACCCTCTCCTTAAGAGAAAAACGACAATACTGTAAAAAGATCATGACTGCTTTTGATTTGGACACTGGAGACTTTATGAGCAAGATTCAGAAAGCGATTAGTGGCGTCATGCAACCTTTGACGAAGGAGGGATTACACCATGCCAGCTAATTTAGACAAACTCAAACAAGATGTTACGACTCCAGCTGGCATTCAACGCTGGTGTGAGGCCTTCTACGAAGCAAATCCTTTGGAAAGGGACGTTATTTACAAGGAAATGATTGAAATAAATGCTAATCCTTTGAGACAGGCCCTACTCTATAAGGCCATAGAACTGGAGGAGTTGCGTCTCATTGCGATGTACATGGATCGAATTCCCAATCCTCAAGGAGAGATGTTAGCCTGCTTGGTTGCATTGGAGTATGAAACGGATGAAGCCAAAGAGGTGCTGAGAAAAGTTTTCCTGCATCAAGATGAGGTTGTTCGAGGCATCATCGATCAGTTGACGGTACTTGTTACGTCAGTCGGGTCTGTCTTTCCATCTCACGCGCCAGCTAGACCTTTGAACGAGCGCGATGATGACATCGAGATGACGCCATTTTTTTATCCCAACGCTGCTACATTGCCACTTGGCAATCAAGACACGGCGCTTATTTTGCCACATCCCAACCCAAACGCATCAGTTACCGTTCAACCTCAACACAACTCATCAGTTAGGGTTGAGCCTGGCCGTCAACTCAAGAGACATCAAAGTATAGATTCACGGAGCCCGTGGGCCCTTAACGCAATGAGCCCCGCCGCGCAGTTACAAGCAGGGATTCATATCCCAGAACAGTGCAAGGATAAAACACAATTCCTACGACACCTACGAATTCAGTTGGAGAAAACAGGGATTACCTGCGACATGTTGTTAAATTTCTTTACTGAATTAAAACAACCAACAGGTCAATATAGCTATATTCATCAGCAAAAACATCCAATTCGAGATAGAATTCTGGTGTTTTTCAAGTCTAGGAAAAACGAGAATGAAGTCAACTTTTGGCACACCGAGACCTATCAAAAGGCTGTCAAGTTACTGAAAGCTGCGTACATCAAAACAAAGCATGCTGGTTCTCTCCCCTCAAAATTAAGCGATGAAGATCTCTTGATTGATTATGTCCGAGGAAATTCGATAACGCATTTTAAACAGACAAGTACGCGAGACTTAATGCCGAAGAGCCCGGAAGTTAGGACGGTCCGATCTCAACTTGAGCTATAGCCGCATTTTGAAAAGAGGCTGCGTCTGCTACGGTGCTCTTACAAGAGTCTGCAGATGCGCAACCATCTCCTCTGCCGACACCTCGCCCACTGTCCGCAATTCAGGCATCTCTTTCCCATCAGCTTTAATAAAAATAAACGTAGGTGGCCCCATCACTTTATAGGCATGCAACAATGCTTGCGAATGACGATGCGTCACATCTACTTTAATCAGATGAACTTGTTTCAATAAGGCAAGTACGGCCGGATCTTGTAAGGTCGTTTTCTCCATCACGCGACATGCGGTACACCAGGATGCATCATAATCTAAGACCAAGGGATGCCCCGTATTTTGCTTAATCACTTCATCTAGCGCTTGTACCGTATTCACTTTCGTCACCGATTGATTCGATGAAAAAGAAAACAAGCCACTCAATAAATGTAGGGCGACCAACAATAACAACATCCCAAATAACGCTTTAATCCACTGCATCCACGGACCCGCTTTCGGTAAATAATGTGATGCTGACACACTTAAGATTAATAAAGGCATCCCAGAACCTAAACCTAGGCAAAATAAGGCCATCATGCCCAGCCCTACATTTCCCGTCTCGGCAACATACAAAAATACCCCAACCAAAGGTGGTGTCACACAAGGAGACAAAATGAGGACCGATAAACAGCCCATGACGAATGCAGAGCCATACGAGCGCCCGATTTGATGTTGAAATATCGACGAAAAGCGCGCTTGCAAGCTTGAGGGTAAACGCAGCTCAAAGACATCAAACATACTGAGTGCAAGAATAATAAAAAGAAGAGACAACCCGCCAATGGCTAAAGGGGTTTGAAAGAGCAGCTGTAAATTTCCGCCCATATAAGCAAATCCTGCGCCCAATAACGCATAGGTCAGCGATAATCCCAGCACATAGCTGAACGATAAACAAAACGCCTTTTTGGGAGATAAAAACGCTTTGTTCTGTAATAACATGCTGGATAAAACCGGAATCATCGGCAAAACGCAGGGTGTAAACGCTAATAAAATGCCAAAACCAAAAAAGCTCAGCAGCACTAACCAGATTGATTTTTCTTTAAATAAGGCACTCAGCTGCCCTGTTGTTCCCTCAGATGTTTCTATTGAAGCAGGCGGAGTCATAGGCATGATTGCTTTTAAGGTGTGATCCGTCCCCATCTGCACAACAAAGGCTTGCAACTGGGGTGGATAGCAATAGCCTGCGTCTGAGCAGCCTTGATAATGAACATTCAGTACGCTTTCGCCCGCTTCTCTTCCTAAAAGGGGGATATCTAACGTCAGTGATTGCCTATAAATAAGATGGGTATTCCCTTGTTTATCTTTTTTTATTCTCGCCTTTGGCAGTTGAAACGTCCCAATTTGAACATCATCAGAAAACCGCCGCTTGATGTGAATGCGTTCTTTATAAAGAAAAAAGCCGGGTTGAATGGTCCAGTGGAGTTGTAGGGTATTGGGATCGGTTTGTTGAGCATGGAGGGAGAAAACCTGGCTTGCAGGGAGTGGTGCGGCATTAAGAAGCGCTGAAAAACAGATGAGTAAGGCTATCATGCAAGAACGTAGGGCTTTTGTCGCGTGGCCAAACATGGTAACTCCCTATAAACTTGGGTTTGCAACACCTGCGTCACTACTACCAATCGGTGAGCGGATTGTAGCACACTCCGGTATTAAATGGACATCCGGTATCCATCATAGCTCCGAGCCACCGGTGGACACGTCGCCGAAAGTTTTCAGCAACTAGAAAGCTAATTGCCGGGCTCCTTTGTCCACCCTACGTCATTGCGAGCGCCTACAGCATCATCTGCGCGCCACTTGCTGTGAATCTCTACGATACACAATCGCTGCCAAGCAATAATTAAATGCAATCATGGCTAAAAATACCGTGCCGCTGAATGAAAAATTACGGTGCAAGGTTAAAAACACGAATAAAAACAACAAGGCAGGTGTTGCACTTATCGCGACTAACCGACAAGACTGCATAAACGTTAAAGGTGAGCGTAACATTAATTTTGCAACAAAACGCCCGGTGACACCCAGTAACAGAAAAAACCCTGCTAACATACTAAACAATAACACCACAACAATAGGATAGGTGCTCGCCATGATGATCATACGAATGCGCTCTATCGGCACATCTCGAACAAAATCAGCCCCACTGAAGACTTCATTTGTTTTCGAATCGATGGTTTGTGAAAATATCGGACCGGCTGGGGCTCCCTCTTCATCATTATTTAAGGTATGAAAACTCGGCGTTCGATAAAAAATTTTGTTCTTGGTAATCAGATAGGTTAATTTAGGATAGCGATCATTGTCTAAAGCTTCTGTCTTTCCAGTGGTATCAATCATCCCAATGACGTCATGTTGTACGTTTTTAATTTCAAATGGCATCGGCTTATCGAACACCACCACTCCATTTTGAATCATAAACTGAGGCATGCTCTTCACATCCTCAACCACTTGAGTGGTAAAAAAATGTTGTGCTCCCAGGCCTAGATTGATCGATAGTGGAATGCTAAATAGCGCCACCACGAGTAATAAATATAGCCACCCCAGTCCATGCCAGCGTCGAATCACATCGATATACAGCTCTTTCGAGTAAAACGACATATAGAGCGCCTGCCAATAGTGATATAAGGGTTTATCTAACCCCACCGGTAATTGAGCCTTATTTTTTTTCTTTGTCATCCCATCCTCCAATACGCTCTCCTGAGCTGGTTAAAAATAAGTGTGCCTTCAACTGATTAAAAGAAATAGCGCTGATTGACGCGGTTTTCTTATCTCGATCTAGTAAGCGTAGCATCAATGGAATCGAAAAATCAGCGGTGACCACACGAACCCATAAATCAGCACCCATATCATCCACAGAGACTTCGTTGACCTTTAAGACTAAGCCCCCTTCATTCACTTCAGCTACTCGCATGTCTTCTGGGCGTATTCCCACCCAGACTTTTTCTCCTGAGGTCACTGTTTTCGTGAGGACTGGCATAGGTAGCTTGAAGTCTTCAAAAATATCAATGCAGTTTTGTTCAAGATTCACATGACCTTGAAGCAGATTCATGGAATGTAAGCCCATGAAAGTCCCCACAAACAAACTGGCGGGTTGATGATACAACATCGCTGGGGTATCAAATTGTTCCACACGCCCCTGATTCAACACTAAAATACGGGTTGCTAAGGTCATGGCTTCAACTTGATCATGCGTCACATAAATAGAGGTGGTTTGTGTGGCTTGGTGAAGTTGCTTAATCTCTAGGCGCAATTGTCCTTTCAAGGTAAAATCTAGGTTTGACAGCGGCTCATCAAACAAAAACAAACTCGGCTGTCTGACCAACGCCCTACCCATGGCTACGCGTTGTTGTTGCCCACCAGAGAGCGCTTGTGGCTTGCGGTGCAATAGGTCCACCAACCCTAGTGAAGACGCCACTGTTTCTACCCGTTGTTTAATTTTATCTGCGGGTTGTTTACGCATTTTTAAACCATAGGCCATGTTGTCAAACACGCTCATGTGCGGATACAGTGCATAATTTTGAAAGACCATGGCAATATCTCGCTTGGCAGGCGGAACATGGTGCATGTTTTGCCCATTGATCCAAATTTGACCCGCCGAGAGCTCTTCTAATCCGGCGACCAAGCGCAATAAGGTTGATTTACCCGAACCAGAAGGCCCGATAATCACAATCAACTCTCCTTTTTGAACACTCAAGTCCATAGAGTGCAAAATAGCTTGCCCTGATATTGACTTACCGACTTCTTTTAATATGACCATTGCCATCGCTTAATGCATTCCTTTTTCAAATACCCGCTGCATGGATAATAAAACCAAACAAGGCGGACACAAGGCTATTAATACAATACTCATCACTAAATTCCATTGGGGCACTAAATCAACAGCACCTGATAAATACCTCATCCCCATCACCACTGTAGCCGCCTGGGGGTTGGTCGTAATGACCAAGGGCCATAAATATTGATTCCAACCATAAATAAACATCACCACAAATAAACTAGACATGGGCAATTTAGAGATGGGTAATAAAATATGAATAAAAAAACGAATAGGACCTGCGCCATCTAATTTTGCTGCGTCCACCAACTCAGGGGATAATTTTAAAAAAAACTGTTTGAATAATAAAATTGCAGACGCAGACACAATCAAGGGTGCCGTCAACCCCCACAAGGAATTAAGCCCATGAAATAATGCCACAATTTCAAAGGCCGGAATGAGCCTCACTTCAATCGGCAACATCAATGTCATCATAATCAAAACCACAAAGAAACGCTTAAATGGAAAGGAAAAATAAACCAAGGAAAATGCCGCCGTCACGGCGAACATGACTTTACCAAATGCAACCACAAACGCCATCCAAAAACTATTCCAAAGCACCTGAAGCAAAGACACCCCACCCAAGACCGAAACATCACCGCCCCAAACTTGTGCCATATTCTGCAAAAACGCAGGCCCTGGAACATACGGTAGCGTGCCTTGCAATAACGTTTGCGCATCATACGTTGCTGCAACCACCGCTAAATAGAGCGGGAGTCCAAGAAACGCGATACTCACCCACAATCCACCATGAACCATCATGGTTTTAAACCAGTTGTTCATCTCATTGCTCTTTGATTATCATATTGAAATTGGACAAGCGTAATGCCAATCACCACCAACATCATAAATAACGACTGCACTGCAGCACTTGACCAATCCATCCCCACAAACCCGTCTTTATATAATTTATATAACAATGTTGTTGTGCGGTTGCCAGGACCGCCCGCCGTTAAAATATCAATGATTGAAAAGGTTTCAAAAAAAGCATACAACGCGTTCATTAAAACCAAAAAAAGTAACGTAGACTTTAACATGGGTAAGCGAATCTTCCAAAAACGTTGCCAAGAGGACGCGCCATCTAACATGGATGCCTCGATAATTGAGCGCGGAATAGCTTCCAGTGACACGAAAAAGAAAAGGACATTATAACTCACTTGTTGCCAAACTGACACCAACACCACCAGCGCTAAGGCTTGTTTAGGATGAATTAAATAATTAAACGTCACATGCCATTTTGCCAGTAACACACTGAGCCAGCCGAGGGTGGGATGAAAAAAAAAGCGCCATAACACCGCAGCAATTGCAGGTGCGACTGCATAAGGCCATAGCAATAAAACCTTATACCAGGTCTGCGCACAGCGAACTTGATGGAGCAATAGCGCAATCAATAACCCTAAAGCCGTTGTCAATAACACCACCCACAACGTCACCCAAGCCGTGGTTTCAATCGCGGTGTAATAGCTCGGATCAGTCAAGACATCTTTGATGTTCTGCCAACCAGCAAACCGGGTGTGCACCCCAAACGGATCCACATAATAAAACGCATTGCGACAAACCCGAAACATCGGCCAAATAAAAAAAAGCAACACCAACACAAGCTGCGGAAGAAGAAAGCTCACACCGACCCATTTCGATCGCCAAAACACACGCATTATTTTCCTCTACGGGGTAACATGTTCTTTAACACGCCATCTTTATCAAACCAATGGTGTTTCAATGCACCCAGAATATGTAAACACAGTAAACCAATGATCACAAAAGCAAGGGTTCTGTGGGCTTGAAACATCCAATCTGATAACGCCTTATCAGGAGACACCCAAGGAAAAGGCAGTGTCACTAGATTAAAATAAACCGGCGAATGATCGGCTGCTGTCGACATCACCCAGCCGCATAAGGGCATTAAAATTAAACTCAGATATAAACTATATTGCACCACTCGAGACAACATTATTTCCCAACACGCCACAGTTCCCGGTAAATCAGGACGGCCTGCGCGATGAATATGAATCAATCGGAGGATCATCAAAACCAAAATGGTTAACCCAAATGATTTATGCAGCATGAAGGCTGAGCCTTTATAAATTTGGGGTAGATCTTCTAGATAAAAACTCCCTAAAACCATAGGAATCACAATTAGCGCGACTAGCCAATGGAGAAGTTTTGATGTGGTGGTGTAGTGTTTAATTTTCATGATTTCCTCTCTTTTTACGCTACTCTCAACTTTTCGCTCAATCTAACCGAGCCGCGACCGTTAGGGAGCGGAAGTTTTAAAATCTCCGGGTAAAACTTCCGCTCCCTAACGGTCGCGGCTCGGATAATCTCGGCTCGGTTAGTATCAGGTGCAAAGACGAGCTACATCCGGCGCCCAGGCCACCCATTTACCTGAAGCCAAATAATATACCCCGACCTGAATCGGCGCATCCAATTCGGGCGTTAAGTACCGCGCGTATCGTTCCACTTGTTCTCGATGCGCCGTTTCAGACAAACGGGCATCTTGCCCTGTTTTAAAATCAATGATCCAATACATTTTGTCACAGTAAAATAAGCGATCAACCACATAAGTTGCTCGTTTCTCTTTTTCAAAAACGGTAAAAGCGTATTCATTATGAGCCTTCGCATGTGGGTAAATCAACCATCTTCCAATATCGGACTGAAATAAACGCCCCAATTGATCACGTAACATCATGAGTGCTTCATTTTTTTCAATATCGCCAATCCCAGTTTGTGTTAAGTCGCGTTCAATCGCATCCCAAGGCAACTGCGTTTCATCTTGGATTTGGTGTTCACAAATCCATTGAATCCAGCTATGAGCAATGGTGCCTATTTTTTTTGCGAAAGAATAGGTGGGAATGAGGGGTTGTTCTTGTCCGGGGATTAAGGAAGCAACGCTGGGTTCAAGGTAGCGTATTAAGGGCACGCGCTCTAACGTAGGTTGGGCCTTGGCCCAACAATCACCTTCTGTCGTATGTTGTTGGGCCAAGGCCCAACCTACTATCGGTCGCAATGACGTTTGGGACGCAGGTGAAGCAAACACCATCCCATCCAACATCTTCCTAAACCCATGCTGCCCACGCTTAGACTCAACATCACACAAATACACCCTTTTTTTTGCGCGCGTCATGGCAACATACAGCAAGCGCTGCGATTCATAGCGCTCTTTTTGCCTATCTAGAAAATATAAATAATCATACAAGGCATCACTTGCCTCCTCAGCCGCTTTTAACGGTGACAGCAGCCACAAGGGCTCAGAACCTTGTGTCGGTAATACGCGCATCCATTTTAATAGCGTCTGCCCGGGTTTTGGGGTTTGCCGACTGAGACCGGGTAAAATCACCACGTCAAACTCTAATCCCTTTGATTGATGAATCGTCATGATTTTTAATGAACTACTTGCATCTTCAGAAGCAAACATGCGTTTAAACGCAGTCTCAAATAAATCCCAATCTTCAATGCGGTTTTCCACTGAAAATTGATGAACCAATTGAAGATACATTTCAACGTTTCGCCAAGTGTTTCCTTGCAACGCTTGCCCTAGACCATGAAGCTCTTGATGAATAAGCAGCAACCAATCTGCCAATGCATATTGATCTTGCACCGCATAAGCCCTTTGAAACACCGTTCTTGCAAAGTGGACTCTAGCCAAACCGTCTTCACTGACCTGCGCCCCATCAAGTGCTGATAAACCAAAATAAATACTCCCTTTGGGAATATGCAAAGCTAAAGCATGTAAATCAGCCAATGATAAGCCAACATAAGGACTTCTTAAGACGCATAGCCAAGGTAGACGATCTAGCGGCATCAATAGCGCCTGGGTTAATGACCAGAGATCTCGCATAAAAGGCAAATGGGCAATCGAAAATAAATCGACTCCCTCAAACGCGATATGATTAGTCTGGAGTAGGGGAATGATCAGTTCGAGATGAGAGCGTGAACGGACGAGGATTGCGATGCTGTCATACTGCGTAACACCGTCATCCCGAGCGCAGCGAGGGATCTCCACCTCACTGATGGAGGTCCCTCGCTGCGCTCGGGACGACGGTAATAGGGCCTCAACCCAGCGCACAATCTGCTCCGCCTCTTGCAAGGCATCCACCACCTCAATCGCCTGTGCACCCTCCCCCTCCTCAGGCGCTTTCACTGCAATCGCGTGATGAAAGCGCACTGCACCCAACTCACTATCATCAGTCTCTGAAAAAAAGGCGGCTGCATGAAGATTGACCCATTCAACCAATTGTGGCGAAGAGCGAAAATTCGATGTCAGCGATAAGGCCGTCAAAGGGAGTTGCCCAATGCCCTCTGCTTTCACTTTTAAAAACAACCCCACTTCGGCTTGTCTAAAGCGATAAATCGATTGCATGGGATCACCGACGATAAACAACGTGCGTCCATCCCCTTTTTCCCATCCGGCAATCAATTGTTTAATTAAAGAAAATTGCGTAAAAGACGTGTCTTGAAACTCATCAACTAAAAGATGTTGAATCGCATAATCAAGATATAAAGCCAAATCGGTCGGATTGGATTCACTGCCCAACACACTCGAAGCAACTAACGCCATTTCAGTAAAATCAACGCGGTTTAAGGTTTCAAACGTGAGCTTTAAATGCGCGACTAATAAAGGCAGGACCGTGAGTAAAGCTTGTAGAATCTCCCATTTCCCAGCTTCATACTGAGTATGAGGTAATTTCGCAACCATCACTAACGCATCACAAAAGGCGGGGATTTCTCTTAAACATTCAAATAACGCTTCAGACTCATCCTTTAATTGACGATACATCAAGTCATCACATTGTCCGCGCTTGAGCCCCACATGATGATCGGCGCGTTTTCGAATCTTATCCTCTGAGGTGAACAGCAAACCCGCTAAGGCTTGCGCTTGTTCAACTGTTAATGCATCAACGTGTGCCCAACTGGCTAAAGGCGTAAACCCTGCTGTCGCATGAGCAAAACAAACACAAAAACTGCGTAGCGATTCACCGATGGTCTTGGGTAATGCCGTCAGTAAACGCGCAACCACATGCAGTTGCAACTGAATCAGCGCATGTTCCATGACCTCTTTAGATTGACCATGGGCCTGATACGTCACCGGCAACCATTGATCGCGAATTTTTAACAAATCTACCCAAAGCAGAAGAAGGCTGTCTTCACGGTTATCTAAATGTTGTAACAACGATAATACACTTTTTTGTAAAACAGGATGGGCTAGAGCATGGTCAAAACACGCTTTCGCTGCTTGGCGGTAAGCCCTTTCTGGAAATAAATCAATTTCGGCATGTGCTACAAATGAGGCTTCAACGGGTAAGGCTCTCACTAACCATTGGCACATGGCATCAATGGTCATCACTTTTAATCGCTGAGGCTGTGAAAACAACTGCCAGTTGAGCGCTTTATCTTTTTCTATCACCCGTTGTGCATCTACCCACAGCGATCGCCGCTCATCCGTTGGCGGTTCAGACGCCTGACACGCCTCTAACGTTGACATGATGCGGCTTCTCATTTCGCTCGCCGCTTTTCGCGTAAAGGTGAGTGCAATCACTTGTTCGGGAGATTGAACGAGGCTTAACAAACGCACAAAACGCCGTGTCAAGAGTTCGGTTTTACCTGATCCTGCTGGGGCTTGAACAATATATGAATCATCAGGGGAAACCGCTTGTTGCCTGATCTCACTGTCTTGCAACATCCAGTTGCTCCTCTACCAGTTGCATCACGCGCTGATTGGCTTCAGGAAATTGATATTGCCGTAAAGACGACCACGGCACCCAACATAAATCAAGTTGATCTTCACGCTTGACGGCCTCACCCAGCCACTTGCTTACCCAATAGACATGTAGAGATAAGCTAGCTTCTTCCACACAGCCCATCCATTGATAACGTAAAACCGTGAGCCCCACTTCTTCGCTAATTTCTCGACATAAGGCGTCATGTACAGCCTCGTCAGGCTCTACTTTCCCCCCCGGAAACTCCCACAAACCGCCACCGGGTTTATGTACCGGACGTTTACTAATTAAAACACGCTCGCTTGAATCGAGCATGACGGCAACCGCAACCTTCACACCAAGCTGCCATGACAGTTTTTATATTTTTGCCCAGAACCACAAGGGCAAATTTCATTGCGCCCCACCTTTTTTTCAATGCGCCTGATGGCCCGATTACCGTCATCTGGCATGGCGTCATTGATGTCTTGTTCACTATGCAATAAATTTAAACGTGCCACCTGACTTAAGCGACGCGCCTCTTCAGCAGCCTGAGCATCCGCCTCAGATTGTAATTCAACCGTTAAGACCAAACGAACCACTTCATATTGCACTTCTTCGAGCAATTGGCTAAATAAAGCAAAGGCTTCGCGCTTATATTCTTGCTTTGGATCTTTTTGAGCATACCCACGTAAATGAATACCTTGTCTGAGATAATCCATGGTGGCTAAATGTTCACGCCATTGTAAATCCATGGTCTGTAAAATAATGGTATGTTCAAATTGATTCATGACGGCTCTACCGACCAACGCTTCTTTGTTGCGGTATTTTTCAAGCACAAGCACCATCAGTTTTTCTCGAACCTGCTCTCCTTGCAAATGACTATCTGCATTGATCCAAGCTTGAACATCTGCAACCAGGCCAAAATCGGTTTGCAATGTTGTGGTCAATGCAGGAATATCCCAATATTCCTCTAGACTTTGTGCAGGCATGGTTCGTTCAACCAATTCATTCATGACTGAGGTCAACATCGACATCATCATGGGTTCGGTGTTTTCTGCTTCCATCACTGCATGGCGTTGTGCATAAATCACCAGCCGTTGTTGATTCGCCACATTGTCGTAATCTAATAATTGCTTACGAACATCAAAATGATACCCTTCTAATTTACGTTGTGCATTTTCAATGGCCCGATGAACAAGTTTATGTTCAATGGGCTCACCTGGCTGCATTCCGAGTTTACGTAACATAGCAACCATGCGATCAGACGCAAATAACCTCAACAAATGATCGTCTAACGATAAATAAAAGCGGCTACTGCCCGGATCACCCTGACGGCCCGATCGACCCCGTAACTGATTATCAATTCGCCGCGACTCATGCCGCTCAGAGCCAATCACACGTAAACCACCCACACTGACAACGAGATCATGTTTCGCCTGCCAATCAAGTTTTATTTGCTCTTTTTCGGCTTCACTCGCATCCTCTGGCAACTGTTTCAGATCAGCTTCTAAGCTGCCCCCTAACACGATATCGGTTCCACGACCAGCCATATTGGTTGCAATGGTCACGGCACCCGGGCGACCCGCTTGCGCAATAATTTGCGCTTCTTGTTCATGGAATTTTGCATTCAACACTGCGTGAAAAATATTTTCTTTTTTTAATAATGCACTTAAATGTTCAGAGGCTTCAATTGACGCAGTACCTACCAATACGGGCTGATTTCTTTTTGAGCAATCTAAAATATCTTGAATCACCGCATGAAATTTATCATCCTGCGTTAAATAAATGGTATCTAGCTCATCTTTGCGTTGCATCAATTGGTTAGTCGGAATCACCACCACTTCTAAATTATAAATTTGTTGAAACTCATAAGCTTCGGTATCGGCCGTTCCCGTCATACCCGCTAATTTATCGTAGAGGCGAAAATAGTTTTGAAAAGTAATCGACGCCAAAGTTTGATTTTCATTTTGAATCGCTACTTTTTCCTTTGCCTCAACCGCTTGATGTAAGCCATCAGACCAACGCCTGCCCTGCATCATACGGCCGGTATGTTCATCAACAATAACGATTTGCCCGTCTTTGACAATGTAGTCAACATCGCGATGAAATAAGGCATGTGCTTTTAATCCTGCGTTAACATGGTGCATAAGCATGATATTACTGGAATGATATAAACTATCCCCTTTTGCCAGTAAGCCAACCTCTTCTAACATCTGTTCAATACGTTCATGCCCTTGCTCAGTCAAGTGCGCCTGTCGATGCTTTTCATCTAGAGTGTAATCTCCTGGTGTTTCATCGTCTTTTTGTAGCACTAAACTAGGAATCAAGGTATTGACTTTCACGTAGGCCGCAGAGCTGTCTTCAGCCGCACCTGAAATAATCAAGGGAGTTCTGGCTTCATCAATTAAAATAGAGTCGACTTCATCAACCAAGGCATAATGTAAAGCGCGTTGCACTTTATCTAGCGGGCTAAACGCCATGTTATCGCGTAAATAATCAAAGCCAAACTCGTTATTGGTCCCATACACGATATCACAACGATAGGCTGCTTGTTTTTCTGCATGTGGCATATCAGGAAAAATCACGCCTACGCTCATGCCTAAAAAACGAAAAATAGGACCATTCCATTCGCTATCTCGTTTCGCCAAATAATCGTTTACTGTCACCAAGTGCACGCCTTCGCCTGTGAGTGCATTTAAATAAACAGGAAGCGCTGAGGTCAAGGTTTTACCTTCCCCTGTACGCATTTCGGCAATATTACCTTGATGTAAGACAATGCCCCCAATCAGCTGCACATCAAAGTGACGCATGTTCAACGTTCGAACCGACACTTCACGCACCACCGCAAAAGCTTCTGGTAACAATTGATCGAGGGTTTCCCCAGCTTGAAATCGGGCTTTAAATTCTTGGGTTTTACCGGCCAGTGCCTCGTCGCTCAGCGCTTGCATCTGCGGCTCAAGGGCTTGAATGGTTGCAACAATTTGACCTAATTCGCGAATGGTTCGATCATTCCGACTACCAAAAATCTTCTTAATTAACGTAGAAAACATCATGCATCCCATTGCGCAAACGAGCAAATTTACCCGAATTTACCTTTGATTGCAATGTAAGGTCAGGGCAACCACATCTTAATTTTTTGGTAACTACCCAGGTACACGTCATCCTGAGCGCCAGCGAAGGATCCCCCCTAGCTAGCAATGTGCTAATTAGCAGGAGATCCTTCGCTGGCGCTCAGGATGACGTGGGGAGTTACATTTTTTGCAAGATGTCTCTTGCAACACGCGATATATCTTAGAACGCGCGCGGTATCCGAGCCGCGTCTTGCGGAGCTTGAGTCTCAGCAGGCCGAGAAGTCGAAAATAAACCAACCGCCGCCAACGCACTTTTTGACTCAGCGCACTGCTCCGAATCAAATCGACCAAACGTTTGACACAGCCTATCAACATTTACCTCTATCTCGCGGCTCGGATTTTTTTCAGCCTCTTTTTTAAGCGCATCAAGATAGGTCACCGCTTCGTCGCCAAAACAAGTCTTAACGAGTGCTCGTAAACTGGTATCTCCCCCGAGTAGCGTGGTTGCAGTCAGTATGTTAAGCACCGTGAGTGTTAGCGTTTTACTTTTTTTAGACAAAATCTCTGATAAATTAAGTAAAGCCTCCAACTTTAATAGCAGTCTTCTTGAACCTGGTTTAGCAACATTTTCTTCGTTATATTTTTCTATTCCTCTTTTGAGTGGAATAAGACAATATTCAAAAAAAGCTTGATTAAGGTTATCGAAAACAGCGTCAAACCGTGGGACGACCACATCATCCAAAAATGCTTTTTTAATTTTAGGAGACGTAGAGGGGGATAATTGGACCTCTAGCTGTTTGTAAAAATCGCGCATTTTGGGCGTAAACTGACTCGAATTGGAAGATGTTTTTAACACCAATGCTTTTTCAAACCCAGTTCCACAACTTAAGCTCTCATGCTCTTGATATCTACGAAAACTTTCCTGCCACGTGTCTGGCGCTAATTGAGTCCCTGAAAAAGCTGCTTGTAAATCTACCGTAAAGATCGGGTTTTCTTGGTCAACATCCTGACTCACGAACGCCGTTTGTGCGCGAATGTTATTGCAAAAAATCACATAATCGTCGGGACCTAAAACAACGTTCTCTGTGGTTATGATCTCTCTTTGTTTTGTAGTTGGATCTTGATAAACCGCCTGACTAGCACAACAAAATGACGTAAAATTACCTTCTTGTTGTTCCCAACAGCGCGCTTGAATACGCAGATATGCCTCATTTCCTGGCACCCTATTTTCTTTTTGTTTGTTCATACCAAGTGCATTGTAACAATCTGAATCCATGCCAACTCTAGATTCCGGTGACATGACTTTACCGGGAATCAACTGTCCTGTTCTCGAAATTCTGTTGTGAACATGAACTCCTTGCTGAGAAACTGTGTCAATATCACCCATCTTAAAGCGGGTAGTGATCATCACCATTTTGGGCTCATGATCATCACAAACAGGAAAAATAGCCAGATGAAATTTAACAGCCAGATTATTTGCAGCCAGCGACCTCTCTTCTTGACGATTAAATACCGAATTAAAAGGATGAAGTTGCACACAAAAAAAATGTGTTTTGCGAACATTATCTTGTAGGGTCTCTTGTTTTAATACAAGCATAGGATAAAAACTATACCCGTTGCCGTCATAAGCATTAAAAATAGGGGCAGCCATAAAGTCTTTACCGTCCTCCGGTGTACCATACCCTGAAACCTTTTCCACCCCATTATGAAATGAGTAGCTCTCCCCATTAAACAGATTTTTTGCCGCTTTTAACGCCGTTAACACAAAAGGAGGACTGCTTATTGCAGGAGCTGTACGTTGAGAAGCGGGTAGTGCTTGCGCATCAGTCTGAAGCACAGCCTCTCCAACCTCATTTTTCAGCACGGGCGCAAATAATTCTGCCCATTCCTCCGGGATACTCACGCCATATGCATCTCTGTATCGATCTCTTTCTTCAAGTTTCAGCTGAGACCAAACATTGGATGCCCCGACGGCTCTGTTTTGAGACAGAACCTTCTGTAATTCACGGCGATCGTCTTCGGGTTGATGCAAACAAAGGGGAATATCTCTTTCTGTGAAATAGAGTTGTTTTAAGAGGTGCGCCATGTCGGGCGTTTTTATCGCTTTCTCTAATATCCGTTGTCGATCTTCAGGTGAGCAGATATTCCAAAAAACATCCGAGTTACGTTGAGTAGGTCCTTTCAAGACGCCAGAAATCAACGGCGTTAATTCACCGTTGATCTTCGAAATCTGTTCATATGACAGTTTTGCAAAAACACAAGGGGTCACTGGCGTGGTGCGATCTAGAATCTCCAGCTGCTCAAAAATAGCTGGTGCTTGTTTTTGTAAATCGTCAACTGTGTCTTTTTCAGGCATTCTACACCTCTCAATTTCAACGTCCGATCAATCCGAGCCGCGACTCGAATATCTCAGTGAATGGATATAGTATAGTATGGCTACATAAAAGACACAAATTGCGCAGCCACCCGCTCTATGGTAACCGCATCAAGCGTCGCAGGCTGCCAATGGGGCGTTTTATCTTTATCAATCAACCGAGCCCGCACCCCTTCAAAAAAATCATGTCCTTGCATAAAATGTTTCACGAGGACTTCATCCATCTGCAAACATTCAAACACATCCAGTGATTTGGCCTTTTGTAACTGCATGAGCGTTACCTTTAAACTTAAAGGTGAACATTGCAATAATTGCGCTTCGGTTTCACGCGCCCATACATCATCGCAAGCCTTCAATGCTAACATAATTTCTTCCACAGTTTGATGCGCAAAACACTGATGAATACGCTGTTCAAGTGCATCATCCATAGAAGGCAACAACACAGGCAGCACCCTCACAGCATCAAGACATCGGCTCACCACGACGCCAGCGTTTTGTGATAAATCAGACGCCAATAAATTGCGAATCAAGTCGGGCATGCTACTTTCTGGAATCACGTGATTGACTAATCCCACCTTTAGCGCATCACTGGCTGTCAGCCGGCTTCCTGTTAAGGCTAAATAGGTCCCTAAGCTTGAGGGTAATCTAGAGAGTAAATAACTGGCACCTACATCGGGGAATAAACCAATGGCGGTTTCGGGCATTGCAAATATAAATTTTTCAGTCGCAACAGGATGTGAACCATGTAGACCAATACCAACTCCGCCGCCCATGGTTATCCCATTCATCAATGCGATATAAGGCTTTTTGAGCGATGCAATCAGCGCGTTAAGGCGGTATTCATGCCAGAAAAAGTCAAGGATTACTGAATCGGCACCCACGTCATCCCGAGCGCAGCGAGGGATCTCCTCCTGACTGTTAGAGATCCCTCGCTGCGCTCGGGATGACGTGGGTGCGTTGGGATCGTGTTTTTGATGTTGCTCATAAATAAAACGCACATCACCGCCTGCGCAAAAAGCACGGCAGTGCTTGGCTTCAAGTAAAATCGCATGCACGCTCGGGTCTTTATTCCAGGCCATCAATTGTTTATAAAACGCTTTAATCATGGGCAAAGACAATGCATTTAAGGCCGCTGGCCTGTCTAACATCACCCGCCCAACATGCCCCTCTCGACTAAAATAAATGGCCTGACTCATCTGATTAAGCTCCTGTAAAGTTGGCTTTTCTCTTTTCTAAAAATGCACTCACGCCTTCGGCTTTATCTTTGCTTGTACACACTTTGGCAAAATGCAGGGCTTCTAGATGCAGCGCATCGTCTAATGGCAGCTCGATACCCCGGTGAATGACCTCCATCACGCTCGCAATAGCGAGTGGGGCCAATTGCAGGATTTCAGCCATTAGCGCCTGGCCACGCCCAAGGAGTTCTGTCGGTTCAACGACTTCCGAGACCAAACCCCAACTTAACGCCAATTCCGCGTTAATCATCCTGCCAGTTAAACATAAATCTAAAGCACGCCCTTTTCCAATGAGTCTCGCCAGTCGTTGTGTCCCACCATACCCTGGAATCACCCCTAGCTTCACTTCAGGCTGTCCGAATTTTGCTGTCGTTGCGGCTAGCCTGAAAGTCGTGGCTTGGATGAGCTCACATCCGCCGCCCAATGCTACCCCATTGATGAGCGCGATACTGGGTTTAGCTAATTGTTCGATTGAACGAAAAACGCGCTGCCCGAAACAGGCAAACTCATAGCCCCGTTGCGCGTCACAGTGTTCGAGCTCACGAATATCAGCGCCTGCACAAAAGGCTTTGCCTGACCCGGTTATGAGTAATCCCTTGACCTCGGCATCGTGTTCGGCGTGACTCACGATATCATATAACTTTTCTAGCACTTCACGATTGAGAGCGTTTAATTTATCGGGCCTGTTTAGGGTGATCGTGAGGATGCCTTCTTTATTTAGATGGGTTAATACGATATCGTCCATGGTTTCTCCTTGTTACTGTGATTGACTATCTTGACTGTGGGGGTGTACTTGGATGGAAGCCCGTAGGGTGGGCAAAGGAGCCTAACATTGGGCCTACCTCTTGCTGAAGGCCCTCAGGCGACGTGCCCACCGGTGACTCCGAGCCACCGGTGGGCACGTCGCCTGAGAGATTCCATTCAACGAAAGGATCGGCGTAAGGCTCCTTTGCCCACCCTACAGGCTTCCATACAGCGCAAGCATTATCACTCTACCAACCACCCCACCAATTCTTTATCTAACGCTGCTTTTGCAATGATATCTCTCATGATTTCATTCGTGCCTTCTAAAATTCGATGCACTCGTAAATCGCGGAAAATACGTTCGATTTGGTAGGATTGCAAATAGCCATATCCACCGTGTAATTGTAGGGCCATATCGGCGATTTTAAATGCCGCGTCTGTTGCTAAACGCTTTGCCATGGCGCACCAATAGGGTGCCTCAACTTGTCCTTGTTGCAAGACAAGCGCTGCGCGATAGACCATTAATCTTGAGGCTTCAAATTGAGTGAGCATATCAGCGTAAGCGAAACGTAGTGCTTGCATGTCTTTGAGCGCGTGTCCAAATTGCTTGCGTTCATGTAAATAGGCGTGGGTGTGTTTGATGCAGGTAAGCGCCCCGCCCAGTGAGCACGCGGCAATGTTAATCCGCCCCCCATTTAAGGCATTCAAGGCAATGGCAAACCCCTCGCCCTCTGCCCCAATCAGATTTTCACAAGGCACACGGCAATTTTCAAAATACACCATGGTGGTCGGTTGTGATTTCCAACCCATTTTATGTTCTGGCTGACCAAATGAAAGTCCTGGCGTATCTTTTTCAATTAATAAACAACTGATCCCTTTATAAGACGCATCACCCGTTCTCACCATGCAAACGTAAATATCGCTCGCCCCACCCCCGGAAATAAAGGCTTTTGAACCATTCACAACATAAACATTTTCTTGCTTTTCAGCTTTGGTTTGTAATGCGGCCGCATCGGACCCTGCGTTAGGCTCAGTTAAGCAATAGCTTGCAAAAGCATCCATGCTCGTCAAGCGTGGGCCATATTTTTGCCTTAATTCTTTAGATGCATATTTATCGACTAAGGTCGTCACCATATTGTGAATCGAAAGATACGCAGCCGTTGAAATGCATCCGCTGGCGAGTTGTTCAAAAATCAGCGCCGCATCGAGACGCGATAAAGCGGATCCACCGATGTCTTCGCTTGCGATCATCCCCGCCATCCCTAAGGAGGCTGCCTTTTTTAAGACGTCTTTGGGAAACTGCTGCGTTTCGTCCCAGATTTCTGCGAAAGGCGTTAAATCATGCGCAGTGAAATCAGCCGCCATTTTTTGTAAAGCGCGTTGTTCTTCTGTAAGGCCAAACTCCATGGGTTATCTCCGTTTTAATGCCTATCTACTTTTTGTATAGGGTCCGTGGGTATTCGCGAGGCTCAAAGTTTTTCTATACTCCGATCTGTCCCCTCTCCCGCGCGCGAAACGCTTATAAAACGCCTATGTTGAACGCGGGGGAGGGTTAGGGAGGGGGTAAATTGACCATACGAGTTTACCCCCTCCCCAACCCTCCCCCGCGAAGGACATCAACATATTGTTCAATCTTCTAGCGCGTGAGAGGGGGTATTCGAGCGTAAAAACTTTAGGCCTCGCGAATACCCACGGTTTTTTCCGCCTTCGCAATCTCCTGCCTAATCATCACCGCTTCTTCTGCATCATCTGGCAAAACACTCAACAACTTGGTCCAATATGCAATCGCCAAATCAGGCTGATGATGTACGTTAGCGTCTGCTGCTAAAAACATCAAGGCCTCAGGTTGATTTGGTTCAATCAATAAAATTTGTTTAAATTGTTCACGCTGGGTTGCAGACAACTGTTGGGGCGAGCCTTGCGATAGACTCATGACAGATTGAACCCAGTACATGACATCACTAGGTTGCAAACGATGAGCCTCTGCAAAGGCAGGTGTTGCATCTTGCCATTGCCCAACGCTTGCATACAATCTCCCTAATAAATACCACCCTTTTGCGCTAGCCGGCGTATGATCTAACCTTGCCCTTAACGCTTGAATCACTTCTGCCGTGTTTTTAAAACGGTGCATATAAGCTTTAGCTTGTGCTATTTTTTTCTGCTCGGTTTGATACGCCTGCCACTTTGCATGATTGCCAAGCGATAGATAGCCTGCGATTAAACACACAATAAGCCCCAAGCTAAATCCAATCACAGCCCAAGTGTGGTGCCGAAAAGGATACACCATCCCCCCCACCATCAATAACGCAATCACCATCAATCCCAGCTGCTCAATCATGCTTTTGACTCCGCCACACCCACACCCCAAGCCCCAAAATACCAAACAATAACAACACAGCAGGACCAAACCACAGCAACCATGTCGTGGGCTTGACCAAGGGTTTAAAGAGCACAAACTCTCCATAGCGTTTGATCAAATACTGCCGAATCTCTTGATCAGTTTGACCTGAAAGCATCAAGTCATGCACCTTGTTTTTTAAGTCACTGGCCAGCGGAGCATGAGACTCTAATAAATCTTGGTTTTGACAAACAAGACAGCGTAATTCTTTTAATAAAGCTTCAAATCGTGGTTGTTGTGATATCGCAGGTTCAAACTGGGTTTTCCAAATCTTGGGCGTCAAAACCCCGGCGTAACGGAGCAGTAAGCGTCCATCTGGACCAATTAAAAACGTCTCTGGCGTGCCATAAACGCCTAGTTCCATGGCCGCATGCCCCGTCGCATCTACCCCTACCGCTTGATAAGGATTTCCCCATGTTTTTAACCAGGTTCGAGCAGCTTGTGGCTTGTCTTTATAATTCACCCCAACCAGGTGAATGCCCGTTTGCGCCAAACGCATTAAAAACCCTTGCTCTTCGCTACACGCTTCACACCAACTGGCCCATATATTGAGTACGGTATACTCACCTCGTAACTGTTGCGATTTTAATAGACCGTCCCCGCTTAATAGCGGGAGCTCAAACTGAGGGATGATTTGACCCGCTTGGCTTAAAGGCAGTTCCTGCGGGTTAAGCGACAAACCTCGCCATAAAAAAAAGATAAGTACAAAAAAAAAGATTAAAGGTGACCAGCGTAACGCTTGCTTTAGCATGGCTTTTTCTCCCGCACCCTGCCTAACCACGCGAGCCCGCCACCTAAACACATCAACAAGCCCCCTAGCCAAATCCAGCGAATCAAGGGTTTATCATACAAACGAACTTGCCAAGTATCTGCAGAGACCGCTTCACCAAGGGCGATGTACACATCGCGAAAAGGCGTGACATCAACGGCCGCATCCGTCATGGGTATTTGCCCTACGTCATACACTCTCTTTTCTGGATAAATCCGGCTAATGGATTGTCCCTTTTGAATCATCATGGTTGCTCTGACCCCATGATAATTAGGCCCATGCAAATCAGCTAATTGCTCAAGACGCACGGTATACCCTGAAAATTCTACGGCCTTGCCCACTGATAATAGGCTATCGGCCTGCACACCAAATCCGCTTGAAACCGCAATACCTAACATGCTGACCCCAATACCAATATGCGCCGCACTCATCCCCCATGACGCAAAAGACACATTCCGCAATCCAGATTGCTTTATTTTACGCCAAAACCGCTGCAAGGTTGCCACGATAATCCATATGGCTAGCGCAATCGCGGTCCACACCATGCCCTGGTGGCTCACAAATATCA
This sequence comes from Gammaproteobacteria bacterium, assembly GCA_026399205.1. Taxonomy (GTDB): domain Bacteria; phylum Pseudomonadota; class Gammaproteobacteria; order Legionellales; family Legionellaceae; genus 2-12-FULL-37-14. The sequence continues at coordinate 18,001 of JAPLRL010000052.1, read as the reverse complement.
TACCGAGGATGCCCAGCAATACACTCACTAACCCTGCTTTCCAAACTTGTAACCAGAGCGTTTTAGCGTCAACCTTTCCCCAAGGCATGTACATCACCAATCCCATGAGGAAAAAAAGAGGAAACATTAAAGGCACAAACACCATATTAAAATACGGCGCGCCCACAGAGATTTTCCCCATCCCCAATGCGTCTAATATCAATGGATACACAGTCCCTAATAAAACCGTAAACATCCCAACGACTAAAAACACATTGTTTAATAACAAGGTCATCTCGCGAGAAAAAAAGGGAATAGATAACGTTGATGCAACGCGATGTGAGCGGCAAATATATAACAACAAGCTCCCACCAATCGTCACTCCTAACATGATAAGAATTGCCATACCACGGGAAGGATCAATTGCAAACGCATGCACCGAGGTTAATACACCAGAGCGCACCAAAAAAGTCCCAATCAAACTTAAAGAAAATACAATCACCGATAACAGCAACACCCAGGCAACCAAGGCTTGGCGTTTAACGGTCACTAATAAAGTATGAATCAACGCAGTACTGACTAACCACGGCATAAAAGATGCATTCTCAACCGGATCCCAAAACCAAAAGCCTCCCCATCCGAGCTCTCGATAGGCCCACCAACTACCTAAGGTAATCCCCAAGGTCAAACAACACCATGCCAATAAAACCCAAGGCATAACCCATTTGACTAAAGCGCGATCAACCCGGCCAGCCCATAAAGTTGCAATGGCAAAAGCAAAAGGAATCGCGCAGCCCACATATCCCATGTACAACATCGGGGGATGAAACAAAAATCCAAGATCTTGAAGCAAAGGATTCAAATCTCGACCTTGTACAATGCCTTCTTGAAACACCCTGATAAAAGGGTTAGACGTGAACAAAATAAAAATTAAAAAAGCCACACTGAGCGCACCCAAGACCACCAAGACTCTAGCTCGCATGTCATGCGTTAATGAGCGACTCCACCTCGCAACAGCAAGCGTCCAGGTTTGTAACAAACACACCCACAACACCATCGAGCCTTCATGCCCGCCCCAAACAGCGCACATTTTATAATACCACGGCAAAAGGTTGCTTGAGTTCATCCGCACATAAGACAAACTAAAATCATTTAACAAAAAACACATGTCTAAACAAAAAAAGGCAATGGCGCCGAAGATCCATTGATACACACTATAGGTATAAGCAGTTTTCATCCAAGTGGGTTGATCGCGCCATACACCATAGGATGGGACCACTACTAATAAAAACCCACTGCATAAACTAGCCAGCAGCGCTAATATTCCTAATTCAGCCCACATGTTGTTTTATCTTCCTCTTAGCAATCTCACGTACCGCAGGTGGCATGTATCTTGCGTCATGTTTCGCTAACACATCGCTTGCAAGCAGTTGATTGTCTGCTGTTAAGCGACCATCAACCACCACACCTTGGCCCTCTCTAAATAAATCTGGCAATATCCCATCATACTGAACATGTAAATGGTGTTTAAAATCAGTAATATCAAAATAAATATGTTGGCCTGAGGCATCACGATGAATACTGCCTTTTTTGACCATCCCACCAATGCGAATGGCAATGTTCTGTGGTGCTTGTCCTTCACTCACTTGTGAAGGCGTATAAAACAAACTGATGTTTTGGCGCATGGCGTAGAGAACCAACATCATCACCACGCTCAAAAACACCATTAAGGCGAGCATAAAATATAACCGTCGTTTACGAACAGGATGCATGTTTATTCTTCAGCTCTAAACGCGCTCGTTGATGAACGTCTCGCTCAATTGCAAGGATATACACGACCATCCCGGCAATAGCACACCAGACCACGCCATAAGACAGCCACACATAGGTCGCATATCCACCCATATTGAGCCAGTGCAGCAAGGTTAGCATGTTAACATCTCCTCAACCCACGCGGTTTTTAACGATCGCTGTAATAATTCAATTCTGGCAATTTTCAAAACAGCCCACGCACTAAAAAAAACAAATCCTAAAAAACTGATCCCGAGCGGCCATAACATTGATGGATCAATGAGTGGCATCTTTCCTAATGGAAAACTCGTGCCTTGATGCAAGGTCTGCCACCAATTCACCGAATAATGAATAATAGGTAAATCAACGAGCCCTATCAACGCCAACACCGCCATGGCTTTATCTGCAGATTCTCGCTGACGAAAAGCGCTTTGAATCGCTAAAATCGCCACATACAACATCCATAAAATTAATTCAGAGGTCAGCCTTGCATCCCAAACCCACCAAGTTCCCCACATGGGCTTACCCCACAGCGCCCCGGTGACTAAGGCACAGCCTGTCAATACAGCGCCTACTTTTGCACAAGATCGCAATAATACACCCGCAATTTTTACCTGCCAAATCAATAATGCCGCGGCAAAACCACCCATACAAGCAAAACAGCCCATCGATAATATAGCGCAGGGTACATGAATATACATGATACGCACGGACTCGCCTTGTTGATAATCGGCCGGCGAAAAACACAAGCCGACTATCCACCCCATCAACAAAAATAAACTCGCAGCACCACCGAGCCAAGGGATCATCTTCCCCGTTTTACGATAAAAGACTTTAGGCGAACCCCATTTCAACAAAAAATTCATTGTCTCTTCGTTTTATGATAGAAAAATGTGCAAATAGTAGCGCGTTTTCTTTGGTAAAGTCCAGCTAAAAACGTCTCTACCATTAAATTAAGGATAGTAGCCGAAATCCGAGCCGCGACCGTCAGGAAGCGGAGCTTTTAAAACTTCCGCTCCCTGACGGTCGCGGCTCGGATTTCGGACGTTGTATCATATTGAAAATCCATTGTATAATCCGTCTATTTTTTTTAACTCATGCCTAAAGAACCTAATGACCTTTCAGAATTATCCGTCTCTGAAGGTGAAGACCTTGCGCGTCTATTTGCGATTAGCATAGATCCTGAGCAGCAAACACACCTCGATGTCTTACAAAGCATCCTCAACGACCACCCCTTACTGTATTGGTTTTTACGCAGCCACTTTTGGATTTCGATCATAGGAACCAATGGGTTTTATATCACGTTTCCAATCACTTCAAGTGATGCCGGCATCCAAACGCTTGTCCAGTTTTTTAATTCTACGACCATCGTATCAACGGACGTGGGTTATGGTATTGGCGTTCCTTTATCTCTCATTGAAACATTAAGTTATATGCTCACAGCTTCTCCAAAGCGCGAAGCTCTTTTATCTTTTTTTAATTTTTTAAGCATTTCTCCTAGAGACGCATGGTGCCAAAACCCTATTTTAGCGCGGCTTGAGCGACAAGTGACGCAGTCCACATTGCAATGGATGCAAAAATTCATGAATGCGCCCAGCGAGACGCTTCTCAATACAGCCGTGAATTCGGCTCATCACGTGATTCTTCTCATGTATAATCTCACTTGGATTGCCGCAGCACTTGTGTTTTTATCCCCCTTACGTGCAAGGCAGCTCGCTGTGATCATCTTATTTTATGGCAACGAATATTGCAGAAAATACATTAATCGCGATTATTATCAGGGAGTCGCTTTTTGGCGAGAAGGTGGTCTCTCAACCTTTAGGCAGTTGTTTCAAGACGAGCCCCTCATGGCGATTCAAATCACCTTACAATGCATGTGCACCATTGGATTACGTGCTTTTCCAATTTTTTATTTTTTAGCGATTGCCACACGCGACGTACTCGGGTTTTGGCCGCCGCCTCTTTTGATGAGTGGTATCGCTGTTTTTGCAGGTACCCATATTTATACGCTGTCCAGTTACCTACATTATACCGAGCCCAAACGACAAGCACTCGAACTCATGGCAAACCATGCGCAACCGCCAACCCTAGCGCTTCATCAATTTCGAGCGCAATGGTTACAGTCTTCAGGTTTTTTGGACTTTGTCAAACAAGAACCCATCCCCAGCTTAGTGATTTTGTGTCGTATTATGATAGGCGGATATTTTGGATACGGCATCAGTCGATTCGTTGCAAATGACGTCTTAGCACCTTATTTAATGGTTTTTCTTATGCCTGTTTGTGCCAGCGTGCTAGGTTTTATGCTCTATCAAGTTGAAAAAGAGCGACATATCACCCATAGCTATCTTCAGTTTTTACAACTAGGCAATGCGACTACGACATTTAAACCCTCCCAAACCATCAACATCATCGCAACCACGATTAATATCTTAGGCTCCTTTGTCGGCACCCTATCTAACATGGGGCTGCTTCTTTTGTTATTTGATAATAACCAATCGGTACTCAAAGCGTTTATTCTGCTGCTCTCCATTGAAAGCATGATCCTCAATATTCTCTTTAATAAGGAAAAATGCATCGTAGCTACGCAGAGCATAGGTCATACATTCAGTCATTACTGCGGTGCCTTTTTTAAATCAAGTCCACATCCCCAAAACACGCTTCCCGCCCCCAACCTCGAACTGTAGCCTGGATGAAGCGAAGCCGAGCCAATTTAGTCAAACCACTTAAGCTCGACTTTAGCCAATTTTAATCACTATACCCTAGATTCCGTTCGCCCTGAGGAGGCGCGCTTTCGATCTTAGTCGTTATGCACTGAAGCTCAACGCGCCGTCTCGAAGGGTTAGCTCTGTACAACCTGTTAACACAGTA
>JAPLRL010000052.1:0-13323 GCA_026399205.1 Gammaproteobacteria bacterium | reverse complement strand
ATATCGGGTTATGCTTACCGATGAAGTTAGATGCAACACCCTTCGAGACGGCGCGTTAAGCTTCAGTGCCATTGATTTAGATAGAGTATGCGCCTCCTCAGGGCGAACGGACATTGGAGCGGAAAATGGCTAAAGTCCAGTTAAGTTGACGCCAAAACAAAGACAACCGATAATTGCTACCCTGGCAACGTTTGGCCACCTACTCACAAACTGGTATCTCATGAAACAGCAAATTGAATCACTCTTAACACAAGCACTAGAAAAGCTTTCTTTTCCGACCCCCCACCCCATATCTATCGAGCGTCCACGCGACCCTAGTCATGGAGATTTTTCAAGCAACTTAGCATTGGTATTGACTAAGTTAGTGGGTATACCCCCCCGCGTATTAGCCGAAAAGTTAATCGCCGCTATCCCCGCTCATCCTGACATTGCACACATTGACATTGCAGGCCCTGGTTTTATCAATTTCACCTTAAGTCAGCAACGCTTACAAAGCCAATTCGAAGCCATGTGGCAATCTGCAACTAACGGCGTATTACCCATCCCAAATACGCAAACGGTTGTGGTTGACTACTCCTCTCCTAATTTAGCAAAAGAAATGCACGTAGGGCATTTGCGTTCAACCATTATTGGTGATGCGCTTGCGAATATTTTATCTCTGAAAGGCTATCAAGTGATTCGCCAAAATCACGTAGGAGATTGGGGAACACAATTTGGGATGTTGCTCGCACATTTAGATGATGAAAAACAATCTCAGCAAAGCGAAGTCCTCCTACACGATTTAGAGCAGTTTTATAAAGCGGCAAAACTTCGTTTTGATGCCGAACCTGAATTTGCTGACCGCGCAAGACAATGGGTTGTTTTACTACAAAGTGGGGATGCACATTGTTTTTCACTCTGGACCCAATTTATTCAATTATCGCTGGCGCATTGCCAAGCCATTTACCAGCGTCTGGGCGTGTCTTTGAAACCGACGGATGTTCGCGCTGAAAGTGCTTATAACGACGAATTATCAGGCATTGTAGATGCCTTACGCGACCATCATTTATTGGTTGAACACGAAGGCGCTCAGTGTGTGTTTCTAGATGAATTCAAGGGAAAACAAGGTGATCCCTTGCCGATCATTGTCCAAAAGAAGGACGGTGGTTTTTTATATGCGAGCACCGACTTAGCCGCCATTGATTATCGACAAAACGTATTGCATGCCGATAGAGTGCTCTATGTGGTCGATGCCCGCCAAGCGTTACACTTTCAACAAATATTCGCCTTGGCTTATAAAGCAAATTTTGCCCAAACCACCCTGCAATTAGAGCATGTGAGTTTTGGCATGGTTTTAGATAAATCTGGTAAACCCTATAAAAGCCGTGATGGTGGCGTGACTAAACTAGCCGACCTCTTAGATGAAGCAGAAAAACGCGCGGCAATCATGATAGCTGGCAAATCATCCACCAACTATCCGCCTGAAGAGCTGCAAACCATGGCGCACGTGCTCGCGATGTCATCCATCAAATATGCCGATTTATCAAAACATCGAACCAGCGATTACGTATTCGACTGGGATACCATGCTAAGCTTCGAGGGCAATACCGCCCCTTATTTGTTATATGCCTATGCACGCATTCAAAGTTTATTTCAAAAAGCCAAGGTCAGCACGGACTCCCTCACGGCTCCCCTATTATTGCAGGACGCCGCTGAACTCACCCTGGTCAAACACCTCCTGTTATACCCTGAAGTGATCGATACCATCGCCGTCAAAGCAACCCCACATTTATTGTGTACCTATTTATACGAATTAGCCGGACTCTTCTCTTCTTTTTATGAAGCCTGCCCCATCTTAAATCAAAGCGATGAGGCTCTTCGATCGAGCCGATTAAAGTTGGCCGGAATGACGGCGCGTATTTTAGAGCAAGGGTTGTTGCTACTGGGGATTACGACATTGAAGCGGATGTAAAGCGGAACCTTTTTATACACACCGTTCTGTCCCCTCTCCCGCGCTATAAACTATTATAAAACTCATATGTTGAACGCGGGAGAGGGAGTATTCGAGCGTGTCATGATAAAATATTTTACATCACATCATCTCTCATATATCCTTGCGCAAAATAATTCTTATGTGTAGTTTTTTATGCCCTCCATTGAAACCATTATTGCCGATCTCGAAAAAAAACATCCCGAATTAGCGCCCCGTGAGGCTGAACCCGCTGTCCACTGGCTATGGTTCTATGCAGGAAAAGAGGCAACGGCCGTTGAAGTGAATTATTTATATCGTGGGGATATGAATTTCCCCGAGACTCGAGTTTTTCCTGAAGACAAAGGATTCAAAGCAGGCGGCACGGAGTTAGATTTAGGTGATCACGTCCAACCGAAAGGTAATAAAATTCGAAATCCGAATAGTGCTTATATTTCTACGTCAACCTCAAAAGACATGGCATCCATCTTTCCAATCGATGTGAAAGAAGGATTCGTCTATCTGTATCAGATCAATCCTCAACCCACAGCCATCAATGTGCCTGAAGCTATGCATCCTAAAAATCGACCAGACATGGACTATTCTGATATGCGTACGTATCAGAAAATGATTGTCCCTGAATCAGAAAGAGCCGCCCTCTTTGAAATCAAAAGTAAAGATGTTAAGGGCGCTTGGGTTGTGGAAGTGAGAACTCCGTTAAATGAGGGTGGGACACCACCTCCGCGAATCATCCACGAAGACATATATCTAAGTAATTCTAATTATCAAGCACCAACTGGGGTTCGTGCAGCCGCTATTGCGAGCGGCATATTAAATGCCGCCACCGGCGTGGCTATAGGCATCGATAGTGCCATCCTATATAAAGCCTATCAGCACGGGAAGACAACGGGCGACTTTAACGCTTTCTTTGATGAGGGCACGAAAATTGCAGGTGCCTGGGCAGGAGCCATTGCCGTTGGCTCAACTTGGGCTAGAGCAGGTGCTGCTGCTGGCAGTCCCTTGGGGCCGATAGGTACGTTAGCAGGAGGCATAGGTGGAGGACTTGCAGGCTCATATGTTGGCTATAAGCAAGGGGGTAACATCGCCCTCAACGCCAAGTATGGTGGCACACCAGCATTCGCGGGAGAAAAACCGATAGATCCTGCTAGCAGTCATACAAACACCCCCCCTACAACAGAACCCTCCCCCAATTTTAGTCCCGAAACCAGTTTTGAATCCTTAACTGAGCGCGTGCTTCGAGAATCCATACCCATATTGGTCAGTCCTGAGGCCCGAGAGAGGGCGGCAGAGTCCGCAAAACAAACCGAACCGCCTCAATCCACAGAACAAAAAAAGCCCTATACTCCTCTTCCGGGGGAGGATTATAAAAACAGGCACCCCACGCGAGGGACCTTATCGAATCCTGAAGATGTGAAAAATCATTTGGAGTGGCTCAGGGCAGAAAATGCAGGCGAACATCCTCCAACCCCGCCGCAAACACTTGGGCAAAAATTATATGGCGATGACTATAAATACAAGCACCCCACGCGAGGGACCTTATCGAATCCTAAAGAAGTGGAAGAGCTGATGGCTTGGCACAGGGCAAAAGCGGCAGCCGAACATCCACCAGCAGCCCGCTCCACCCCCCTGCCAGACTCTGGCATTCCTCATCAACCGTATGTTGATCCTAGAGGGGCTGACGTCGGCTCTGACAGGCCGTTTTTTACAGATGCTGATTTAAAATACTCACGTCAAGGAACACAAGCGACATTAGATAAACACTTTACCCAACAAGCTAAGCCGACCGTACAACCGCCCCCCAGAACATATGCCAGAGAAGAAAGCGCTGTGCACTCACGCCAATTTGCCGATGCAACACGTAATCCCCAACCCCCCTTCACGCCTAGGCCTTCCTCAAATGATGGTTTAGAACACACTGTCCGTAGTGAAAAGTTTGGCTCAACTTGGAGTGAGAACACGGGTATCACCAACCCTTATATGAATACCTTAAATCGATTAGGCGTCGGGCAGACCCTCGCCTCACAAGATTTTGATCAACGTTGCTACAAACCGGCTTAGACAAAAGCTATAACGGGATGACCCCCGCAGCAGGCGTTCGTAGCCTGCGCCATTCATCTGGCGAAGTAGGCGGGGTCGCATCTAAAGTGGGTCAGATCAGTACGTTTGCCAATAGTATCGCGCATGCCAAGATCACTACAGACGGCCTCATCATCGCCTTACCGATGGACCATGGGCCCTTTGACGAAGCGCTCGTCCAACAGGTCATACGGGAAGTCACAGACTTACGGCTAGTCCATGAAACCGACTTATTTTTAAGTTTAAATTTTGCGTCCGATGGATCTTTAATTTCCGTGGCCCATCCTGCGTTAAAAGGACGCCTCTTGGGCGATATCGCGCTCTGGATTGATTTTGAATTGAAAGCGATATTAAACGGCTATGCATTGCCCAAAGATTTCGCTAAAACCTGGGAAGCGACCCGCAATCGGGATGAAAACTATTTGCGCCCGCATGTTATGAGTCTGAAAGACTATTGCAAGAAAAAACCGTGTAAAGGCAAACCTTACTTTTCTTTACGCGAGTTGATGAGTGAACATGGCGCTGAGGATACCGCATCAAATCCTGATACCACAGAACAACCCTATCAAATTTCATTTCGCGTGATTGCGTCTCAATCTAAGATTCAAAAGCATGGCAATGTGCTCATTCCTCACCCTCAATATCGAGTCGAGTATACGATTGAAAAAACAGCTGCGTTTTCTGAGCGCTTAGAAGCGCATCGGCGTGCAACGGGGAGTTATCCTACGTCATACCAGAAATTGGAACAGGCATGCAGCGAATATGCGAAAGAAATTGAAATCAAATTGCCCGACATGCCGTTTAGCGGGAAATTTTTATATTTGCTTGGTATTGCCAATGCTTGGAGTTATGTCACCGAAACGCTCAAGGAATTGGGCCTCGTTGCGCAACTCACCCCGAGAGTTTATGCCGATGCGTACCCCTTCCCAAGTGTCTTACCCCCCCTTCCTGTTGCCTACTTTTCAACGATTCCTCTGACGATTAACTTCCAGGAGGTCTTGCAGGCCATTAGCGAATCAACAGTGTCTAACGACTTAAACCGTGAACTAAGCTCGCTATTTACTAGCCGAGCACGTCCGACCTTTTCTGAAAGCGCGACAGCCTTGTTGTCTCCTATCATGACAACCCTCTGTCAGAAAAAAATGGAACAAGCCGCTCCCCAGTTAAGGCATGAGCGCATCTCAGATACGGCTGTTAAGGAGTTTACTTGGCGCGCAACCCAAGTCTTCCCAGAATTAGCCATCGGCCTTCGAACTCAGATTGACACCTTTGTGAAAGCTTCTCTGACCGATCTCGAAGAAGCAGAACGTGCAACATCTCCGCAGCCTAAACAACCGCCGAAGCCGACAAAACAGCCGAAACCCGCTTTGAAGCCAGGTGACGCCTATCGTAAGCTATCTCCCGTCGATCAACTTATCCTCTTAAAACAGTCGTTAAAAGATCAAAAGGCACTTCAACAATTAGCGTATTTTGAAGGTGTTATCCACTCATTTCCTAAGGCTTTACTGAATTTTAAGCTCACAACCGTCAGTATAGCGACTCAATATACGCATGAAAGCGTACAATTTACACCCAGCAAAGGGCAACCGGCGACCCCTCAACGGGTCAAATTAGTCGGTGGATGCGCCACTGACTTACATACGATGTCAACGCAACCCATCCCGCATGGTGCGGCGCTCAAACGTAGTATTGAAAAAACAGTCTCGCGTACATCAGGCCATTTTAGCAAACTCACTTTTGAGGGTAAAACGTATCAGGTGTTTCGAGTCCCAGTGACACACTTAGATGACTTTGCGCCACCGCGAGTCTATCTACAACAACCCCAATTGAGTACTGAAGATGCTCAACGTAACGTTAATCGCTTACTTAAACAATTGACAACCACCCCTGTAGATATCAACGCGCTGTCTAGCCCCGCTTCACAGTTAACACAGCCCCTTGATCAGTCAGGCGCAACACTATCGCATTACGCAGCGATAGCACTGTCATTTAAAGATTTCACTGCATTTTACACCGCAAATCCCTCACAACTACGCGTATCAGATGAAGCTGGACATTTGCCCATTCATCTTGCGGCCCAGGCTGGGCATGCGGACAAAGTGGAATGGATACTGCAACATCATCGTGATTTACGAACGGCTCAGACGAAACAAGGCCTCACCCCCCTATGGATTGCCGTACAGTGGGGACGACGTGCCGTAATCAAATCTCTCGTTGACGCTAAAGTGCCTGTTTTCTATCAACGTTCCAATGAACTCTTTCCGTTATATGTAGCGATTCAAAACGGGTTTTCAGACATTGCAAAAATGTTACTTGATGCGATGTCGGTGCAAGAGGCCAATACCGTACGCGTCGATGGCATGACCGCTCTACATGAAGCGATTGAGACTCACTTATGGGACGTTGCAACCGCGCTTATCTATAAAGGGGTTTCACTCCATACCGCTAGGAAAAATGATGGATTTACCCCTTTTCATAGTGCCGTCGCTTATAGCCAAGTCGCGTTGATGCAACTCATGTTGCAGAAAGGTGCTGAAATCAACACGCCTGCGGTATTTGGAAACACCCCTCTGCATATCGCAGCTCGCACGGGCGATACTGCAAGTCTGACTGTATTACGACAACATCGTGCCAGTGAGAGCAGGCAAAATAGTGCGGGTGAAACACCCTTGATGGTCGCCATCACATCCAGTCAGCTAGAGACGGCTCGAATGCTCATAGTGGGCTTGTCACCGAATCAGGTGGATACACAAGGAAGAGGGTCCTGTTTATTAGCTTTACAGCACGGTTTACCCACGATTTTCGACCAACTCTTGACCGCTCATGGAGAAGCGCTTTTAACACGCGGTGAGGGATTAGAGGTCTTATACCATCTGGTCAGTCATGGGGATTATTTTCGGGTACATCGTTTCCTACAACTGCCTACGTTGAGCTATACAAGCTATCAAGATCGCGACTTCATCGATATCGCCGCACAATTTGGACATTTTTCTCTCATGCACTTATTTCGTTCGAAGCGTGGACCGTCATCGCCTCCTCCTAGCTATACATTGCTGGCACATTATTTCGTACAATATGATGAAGTGGCCTTATTGCATGACTGTCTTCCCTTACTCCCGACCATGATCTTGCCGCTCACAAAAATAGCCGCAGAGAAAGCCAGCATAGGGTGTTTAAAAGTCTTATTGCCGATGCTTCCTAAAACGCCTCAACAAAAGAGCACCGAGTCATTCCCTGAAAACTTGGTCCTCGAGGGTGCTAAAAGTGGTAACCCACAAGTCATACGCCTTTTGATGCAAACTTTACCCACTACGCACCATTGGCTGAATATGCCGCTCAACGCTCAGCAAGAAACGGCGCTGCACATTAGCGCGCGTTTTGGGTTTGTACAAAGTGTGAAAACCTGCATTGAGTTGGGTGCTGACGTTCAAAAACGTGATCACCAAGGGCAAACGCTCTATCATATCGTGCGTTCGCAGCAAAATGCGGTGTTACTCGATGTGTTATTACAAGAAACAGCGCCCACCGACTGGCCAAAAGATATCGCAGACGTCGAGCGTTATCCGGCGTCTGACGAAATAAAAGCCATTTTAAAGAAATATAAGCAGCATTTACCCCTGGTCAAAACAGCGAAGAAGCGTACGCAAGAACCTTCCTTGCCACAAGAATGTCCCGCTATTCCAACAAAAGAAGAGAGCAAGCAACTCACAGCGCTGCTCCAAAATGCCGACTTTGATGAGGCTGCTGCCTTATGCCAAGAAAAACCCGCGCTGTTAAATCTGTTTCAGCTCCCTCAAGGAGAGCAACTCTGGCGGCTGATTTCCCAAGGGCTTCATGAGCCCCACCAGATCGTGGCTTTATTTACAGGCATTGCGCATGAGGCACTGTTCTCCTTATTCAAGGCACAACACATCGAACCTCATTTTGTGAAAGAAAAAGGGAATGTGTTGCATGATATCCTTGTGAATGAAGATGAAGCAGCGGCACTATACCGTTTGAACGTGTTACACACCTATTTTCCAGACAGTCTGGTCTTCATGCTGCATGAGGCGGTGTTAGCTGGAAATATAGCGGTGATGAATAAGTTGTTGTCTTACTATCCCATTGATACGCTCAACACCCAACAACAAACAGTCTTAATGCTCGCGACCCTGCGTGGCAATACACCCTTAGTGCAACAATTGTTACGCCTTGGGGCGAACCCCAATCTCATTGATGTTGAGGGGAATACCCTATTGCACTTTGCCATCCTCAGCGAACATCAAGACACCGCATTAAGCATTTTGCCACTGTCAACTCACAAAAACAGGCCCAATTATAAAGGCCACACCCCTTTAATGCTGGCATCATCTAAAGGGATGTTACCCATTGTCTTGGCTATTTCAGAAGACGGAGATTACACACAAGACGCCGATAAACAGGGGTGGGGTGCGCTGCATTTTGCCACACAAGCAGGACAAATCACCTGCATCAAAGCCTTGGTTGCCCATGGACACTCGGTGCATCAAAAAACGGGCTCTAGAAAAAAACATCAAAAGATGTCTTTACTGCTTCAAGACGTCACAGACTTTCAGCAAGAAGAGCGCGCTCGACAATTTACGCCGCTTCAGCTTGCGCTCGTACACCATCAAATAGAGGCCGTAGCAACCCTACGCACGTTAGGTGCTGATCCCCATCAAACAGACGCACAAGGCCTGAGTGGGTGTGAATATGCCGTTATTTCTAAACAAATCGCCATAGAACGGATGGCAGACACCTGGCCTGAATGTCATCACAACTCCCACCAAGCCGCCCTATTACTTGCAGCAGCTGAAAGTGACAATGTGAATGCGATTTATGCCTGGGTCCTTCAACATCCGCTGGATGTTACACAATCGCTCAACGATAAAAGGCAACAGCTGCTGCATATGTGCGCCCTCCATAACGCGCATCGTCTCGCACGGTATGTGCTTGAAACCTATCCAGTCGCCATCGATGCGGTCGATAAAGCAGGCTACACACCGCTGGCCTACGCGTCTTATTTAGGGCATGTGGCAATGGTCGAGTTATTTGCATCCTTTGGTGCTCACCTCAATTTACAACATACCGCGCATAGAAAAAGCGCTTTACACCACGCCTGTGAAGAAGATCATTTAGGCGATCACCATGGGGTAATCCATGTATTGCTGTCTTATGGGGCAGATCTTACACTTCTCGATGCAGACGGGCGTAAACCCTTACAAGCGCTCTCGTACCCCTTCTCTGTTAAAAACATCGCGCGTAGATTTGCGACAAAACAGACATGGACAGTGCTGCCTGAAACGACAGCAGCGCTCAATTCAGATCAAGAGGCCTCCCATACGCACGCAACACCCCCTCCTATCGCGCAACCCCATTACATCCCTCCACAATGTGCAAACGTACAACCTGCGATGGCACAAATCTTTTGTGTCGAACTGATGGCAATCCCATCAAGCCAATTAACATCGTCTGAAAAACAACGCTTACTCTTTGTTGCTCAGCAGTGCTTTAAACAACCGATGCAAGAAACCGATCCCGCAGAATGGTTAGTGATGACACAATATATTCGCAAGACGTTTGGTAGCCATATGCTGTACCGATTGTTTGTAAATTATTTGACGCCAAATGACGGCCCCATGACTTTTCAAGATTATTCAGCACTGATGCAAGCGATGCTTGATTTGCATGAAACACCCGATCTTTACACCTTGATCCGCAACACCCCTCGTCATGCAGCACGTCAGTTGTTAGCAAGGCTGCAAGAAGAGCAAACAAAGCTGTTAGAGCGGCTCTATCCAGAACGTTCTATCGATGAGGTCTTAACAACATTTCAAACCCAAAGTGACTGGGTACGATATCCCATCACTGCCGAAGAAGCGGCTCTTTGTAAAACCAGTTATACGGCGATTCGTCAAGATCTCAAAACCTTGCCTCAAGAGTCTTTAGAGGCATTGACCCGAAAAGCGCAACAACTGGCCAAAGATTATCAAAAGAATCCAGATATCAAAACACAGGCGTCTTTACTTGCCATCATCGTAGAAGTCATGCGTCGGACGACCAAGCTTGGTTTATATGATACCCAATTGATATCCGTATTACTGTTTTTACAAAAACCTCAAGCCTTAACGGGTCGCGCGCTGAAGATGGGATCAGGACAGGGTAAATCAGCGGCGATTATCGCATTGAGCGGATTTTTAGCCTCGATTGGTCGCAGCGTGGATATTGTGACCACCGCTAGCGAATTAGGTGAACGGGACGTGCTCAGGTTTAGGCCGTTTTTTCATGCCTTAGGTCTCACTGCTTCATCGATTTCTCATGTGCAGCAAACGCAAACCCATTTTAATGCAAATATCCTGTTCGGGACGATCACTGATTATCAATTTCCGTTTTTAAGAGCCGGATTGTGGCATCAAAATATGCGTGGCAATCGACCTTTTGATGTCTTGATTGGCGATGAGTTTGATGCCCACTTTTTTGATGATGCCTTTCATTCAGCGCGAATTGCTGTGGTGTCCGAAGAAGACACCAGCTGGGTTTATGGCCCTATTTTGGATATTGTCAAACGAAAAAAGACCGTTTCCGTTAAAACATTAAAGCACTATTTACACAGCATCGTCGATGAGTCTCACCATGCGCAGCTTCTTGAATTCTCAGACGCAAAATTAGAGCGATGGATAAACAGTGCAAAGACAGCGCTTTGGACCTTAAAAGAAGGACGTGACTATGTTGTAGAGCGAGCAACGGATGCCATCTCCAGTAAACAAAAGACCAAAGATAATATTTTAATTATGAATTTTATGACCAATGGCCGCCCTGCTGAAGGCTCACAATGGCAAGATGGGATTCATCAATTTTTACAGGTTAAACATAAATTACCGATTACACCGGAAACGCGCACAGGGGCATCTATGTCTGTACGCAATTATCTTTCATTATACAATACAACCCTAGCCTTAAGCGGCACCTTAGGGGAGGCTGCTGAGCGCGAAGAAATGAAGAGCATCGCTCATATGGACACGCGAGATATTCCATATCGCTTCCCTAGCCTATTGAAACATGATTCGACATCCATCGTACAACATGACACAGAACAATATGAAAAAGCCTTGAAAAAAATAAACACGCTGCGTGCTAAAGGGCGTCCTGTCTTGGTATTGATAGAAACCATTCAAGATGTTGAACGCTTCAATGCTTTCCTCGTCGATCGCGGTCTCAACCAAATTCAAATCTTAACCACACAACAAAAAGAAAATGAAAACTATATCATCGCACGTGCTGGCAACTCAGGCCAAATCACGCTCTCAACCAATGCCGCAGGTCGGGGCACTGATATTCCTCTTGCGCCAGAAAGCCTCGCAGCAGGTGGATTGTATGTATTGAAGTTGTTTTATCCTAAAAATACACGGGTACAAGAACAAGCGGAGAATCGCGCAGCACGTCTGGGTCAACCCGGTGGAACAGGTATGATTTTAAGCTTTAAAAGCTCATCTGTGCAGAATTTCATACAACATCGCTTCCCGTGGAGTGCACAGCATACACCCGAAATTCTAAGCGTACTGGAACAAACCAGAGCAAAACATACAGAAGTAGCGTCTTTACAACGTCAGCAGTATGGTCAGGTTGAATCTGTCGTCTTCCAGTACCTCCTGACGTTCTTCGATCAGTATCGACAAGTCCATCTGCAACTCAACAGTGCTTCATTTAGGACACAGTTGCATTTATCCGATGACAAAGCAGACAGACTCATCTCGGCCGCATCAGAAGCCATCCAACAACATTGGTCTATCTTTTACGATGAGTTACAACATCTTCAGCCATTCACTGAAGAAACGGTACGACAATTCCATGCTCAGCATGAATTACAGTTGGCAGGTTATCCGCAGTTAATAAAACAGATCCCCCATCATTTAGCGCGCTTTACTGCACATTTCGATACCCCGAATAAGTCAGGTTTAATACAAACCTGCATGCAGTTGATACAACAGCCCCCAGCCCAGACGCCTCCTAGTGTTGAAAAACCTTCAATGGTGGTCGCCAAAACTGCTTTCAGTCATGCATTTTTTAATGATGGCACTGCAAATACGATGAGAGTAGCAACTACCCGTCCCGTGTGTTTGCCTGAAGAGAAAGCGCAAGCGATAACTAACACGTCAGCACCATCGTCTTGGACACAGTCATTTTGTAAGTGGTTAACCAACATCAATGCAACACACAGTGCCAATCCAGCTGCAAAGCCCACACCATCTCAGGCATTGACATAAGTCAGTGCCTCCTTTTACTTGGAGAACCTTTATGCCACATTCAAACTTTGAAGCCCAGTTAACCGAACTCCTCCGTGCCCATAGGGCATATACAGACACACCATTGCTTTCTGTAGCATCCACAAATCAGCAGTTTATGGAACAGTGCGATCATGCCTTAACCGAGGGAACGAACCTCTTACGATATATAGTAAAGACCGCTAAAAAAATAGAGGAACTACAACAGCCAACGCCAGCGTTAGTGAAAGAAACGCAACGTATACGAGCGCAGATTCACGCACTAGATGGCATAGCCCCTATATCCGCTGGAATGTGGCATGAATACTCCGAGGCCATAGAAGCAGAAAGAGCGGTCCCCTATCAAATCCGCTCCTTAAGTATCACGTATCAAGACGCCCGTGCTCGTTTTGAGAAAGCGCGTCCGTTCTATCAAAAACTAGTGACGTTTACACAGATAGTGGGATTTAACCTTCCCCTGAGTCAATGTTTTCACGACGCTTATGTCGCCGCACTTACCCATCTCGATCCAGTTGATCAACCCCCCCCACCATCGAAGGCGCTAGCTACAACTGCTTTCAAACATGCATTTTTTAGTGATGGCACTGAACATGCGATAAGAGTAGCAGCTGCACCTCAGGTGTGTTTACCCCAAGACAAAGCACAAGCGATGGCTAACACGACAGCAACATCTTCTTGGACACAGTCATTTTGTAAGTTCTTAAGCAAATTGAATACTGGTGTTCAGGCTGCCACCCCAAGCTCAGAGCCAACATCACGGGCACTGATGTGAGTAAACGTTTTTATATACTCCGATCCGCCCCCTCTCCCGCGCTATGAACCTGTATGGAGATTCAATCTTGAACGCGGGGGAGGCTTGGGGACACTGCCATTAAGTTAAGGAAATGTTATTGATTTCCCTGTAATTTTTTTAGAATCTCTGCATTTTTACAAGGATGTAGAGATGTTAAAATTAGTACAAGCAATCAAGTTAGTTACTCTAAGTGTTGTCGAACCATT
>JAPLRL010000061.1 GCA_026399205.1 Gammaproteobacteria bacterium | reverse complement strand
GTTAAAAAAGTTCACCGCCGAATCATTGCTTATTTTGGTCAACACGCGCTTCAAATATATGGTTTACCTTTGGACTTAAAACATGTCGAAATCGATTATTCTAATTATAAAAACTTGCTACATTGGTGCGAAATATAGGATGCAACACAAGCCGCCAGCATTAGCGAATTAAAGAAAAATCCAACGAAACTGATTAATGATGCGCATGGAATGCCCGTGGTTATTCTTAATCACAATATAGCTGCGGCCTATTTAATTCCGGTGGAAACCTTTGAGAAACTGATGGATGCTGTTGATGATAATGAGCTAAAAAACATTGTAGAACAACGTCTTTCAGCACCATTTACATCAGTGAAGGTTGAGCTTGATGATTTATGAGCTTCATTTTCATCCCCTTGCGTTAAAAGAGTGGAGAAAACTTTTTAAGGAATTACAGGGGCAATTTAAAAAAATATTGAAACGACGACTTGAAAATCCGCATGTCATTTCCGCAAAACTTAGCGGTCAGCTTAAAGATTGCTATAAGATCAAATTACATCAAGCAGGTTATCGATTGGTCTACCAAGTTAACGATAATAAAATGACTCTCTTGGTTGTTGCCGTAGGAAAGCGAAACAAAAACAAAGTGTATGACTCCGCCGAAGATAGGCAAGAACCATAGGATGTATAAGGTACTATATTGATGATGTGCTGAGGCCGTAGGGTGGACAAAGGAGCCTAACGGAGATGGTGTCGGGTGGCGGTGAGCTGGCTGGCGACGTGTCCACCGGTAGCTCCGAGCCACCGGTGGGCACGTCGCCGAGGGGTTTTTGCCATTAGGTGGCTCATTGCGGGCTCCTTTGCCCACCCTACAATGCTCGGTGTTTTGATGGTGTGATGATGCCGTAGGGTGGACAAAGGAGCCTAACGGGGATGGTGTCGGTTGGCGGTGAGCTGGCTGGCGACGTGTCCACCGGTAGCTCGGAGCCACCGGTGGGCACGTCGCCGAGGGGTTTTTGCTATTAGGTGGCTCATTGCGGGCTCCTTTGCCCACCCTACAGTGCTTTGAGGGTCTGAACTGCTCCCTCAAGGTAGAAGGGGGCAGAGCGTGCCAATTGATTAACTTCAACTCATTAAGATGGGGAAGCCCTCGGTAAAACGGCCACTTGAGTTGACATATATGAGCGCGATGAGTTACAATGGTGCTATTATTTGATTTTTTGACAAAGTTGAGCTTAATTATGCCACCTCCAATAACAGATACATTGATACCAAAAAGACCGAATAGCGCCAGCACCAGTAGAAGAAGATCTAGCGCTGCTAGCGCCAGTCCTCCTCCAGAAGTGGCTGTAACAACATGTGGTACTCAAGAAGATACCTTGTTGGTGGAGTTGCTTGATTCACTGACGGAGCATCCTGGGAGTCTTAATGTTGTTGATCCTTCACTTGCAGCAGATATACTTAGTGATGAAGCGCAACGCCTTTATGATCTGCTGACGCGAGAAAAGCGTGAATATGATGCGAAGTGTGATGCACTCAATGTACGTAGAAGTGATGTGCTTGAGGCGCAGCAGGAGAAGTTCAATGCTGAGAAGGACTTGATTCGTTTAGGTGTAATGGAAAAGCCGAAGAAGAGTGTCAAATTTGTATATCGTACTGCACCTGAAAAAAGAGGGCTTTTTTTAGAAAAGCTTCAAGAGTTTTTAAATACGCATACGATTGATGACCTAGATGAGACTATTGCTCAGCAATCATCGGAGGATGCTAAATTAGCTGCAGCCATCCCGTTTATCATACAAGAAGCCAATGATTATGGGATTGAATTTACAAAGTTTAATCCTACTTCTTATAAAGAAGTCACTAAATTAGATGGTTTTGTCAACTCGCTTGTAGATATATTGTGCAAAAAATTATCTAAAGATTTCAGAACAGATGACGGCACAATCATGTTTTATCAAGGTGAGATGAAAGATCGCGCAATTGCTCAGCTTGTTCCAAAGATTGCGACAGCTGACCCATCGACAACTTCACCCGCAGCTGCAAGTAGTTCTGTGCTTGCACTGCTGTCTAGCGTGAAGTTAGACCCGCAGGCATTGGATAGAAGAAACTCAACATCGGTTGAGCCTGCTCCTCCTTCATTTTCAAGTTTCGACAGTGTGTTTTCGAGGGGGTTAACGATTACTCCGTTATCGAGTTCACAAATTGATCCTTTAGTGATCTTAGGGCAGTAAACACCTCAAGCTCAGACGTTACCTGCTGACCTAGTTTTTCAGAAACCGCTGCCTGCATCGCAGGCAGATGGCAACGTAAAAATGGGTTGGTTTGGTGTTCATCATTCATAAGCGCAGGCAAGGTGACTTGTAGGTTTGCTCGCAAACGTTTCACCAAGGCTAAGCGTGTTTGAATCGCCTCGTTCTGCGGCTCTATCGTGGCTGCAAAATATAAGTTAGTCAGGGTATATTCATGCCCACAGTAAATATGGGTGTCTGACGGTAAAGCGGCTAAGCGCTTTAATGAGGCGAGCATTTGCACGTTTGTGCCTTCAAACACCCGACCACATCCTGCTGCAAATAACGTATCGCCACAAAATAAGATGTTTGGTGCGTAATAAGCGACATGATCTAGCGTATGCCCAGGAATGGGGATCACTTGAAAGCCAGGGGGCACCTCCCCCCGATAGACAGGGCAATCATAGATTTCTACGAGTGGCTCAACACCATTGGTGTGATCCCAATGATGATGGGTGACGAGAATGCCTGTTAAGGTCATCTGGTGATGTTCTAGATAAGCAATAACCCCATCAGCCTCGCCAGGGTCAACCACCCAAGCTTCGTTTTTTTGGGTGTGGATGAGCCAGATGTAGTTGTCGGTTAAGGCGGGGATGGGGGTGATGTTCATGTGTGCTATTGTCTCCATGCCAATGAGTCATTATGATATCGCATGACGATGATACCATATGACGATGATTCTGTGATTTGATGATGTGCTGAGGCCGTAGGGTGGACGTCGGCGCCTAACAGAGATGTTGTCGAATGGCGTTAAGCTGTTAGGCGACGTGTCCACCGGTAACTCTGAGTGACCGGTGGGCACGTCGCCGATGGTTTTTAGCAATTAGGTCGCTCATTGCCAGGCTCCTTTGCCCACCCTACGGGCACCGTGATCTATCGAATGATCTATTGAGGCACTTATGATTATTTTAGCAACAGGAAACTCAGGCAAAATTGCTGAACTTAGTGACTTACTCAGTCCTTATCAATGCATCCCTCAATCACAGCTAGGGATTTCTGATATCCCCGAAACCGGCGTAACCTTCGTAGAAAATGCCTTGTTAAAAGCAAGGCATGCGAGCAACATCGCAAAATCGCCGGCTTTAGCGGATGACTCAGGATTGGTTGTAGAGGCCTTAGGCGGCGAACCGGGGCTTTATTCTGCACGGTATGCAACGCTCCACAACCCTGAGCTCAGTAACGTCGATTGTTTACTCAGCCGTATGCAAGGTATTCCCCTTGAAAAACGCCAGGCTTATTTTTATTGCGTGGTGGTTTGGATGCGCCATGCAGATGACCCAGCGCCTGTGATTGCAACAGGGCGTTGGCATGGCCTCATTGCGACTGAGGCGACAGGAACAGGCGGATTTGGCTATGATCCTATTTTTTATTTACCAGACTATCAGTGTACTGTGGCACAATTAGCAAAGGATGTGAAAAACAAATTGAGCCATCGGGCAATCGCTTTAGCTCAGTTACGAGAGGCACTGGATGACGACACACTCAAAGCGCATTGTTGATGTATTGCAACAAGCTCTGGTCTATAGCAATCAAAATCGACAAGCGGACGCACTCAAGCAATATGAGCTGGCGTTACAGATGGATCCCGCGTCCATTGAAACACACTATCAACTGGGACTGTTTTTTTTAAAAAAGCGTGAGTTTGAGCATGCACTAATTCAATTTAACAATGTATTAGCGCTTGATCCTACCGTGTCACGCGCCGTTTTTCATCAAGGGGTTTGTTATTTTTATACACAACGTCTTCTTGATGCAGCGAAGTGTTTCGAAAGTGTGCTCAAAGACGACCCCAATGATGTTGAAGCATGGGTTAATTTAGGTGCAATTGCACTCCAGCAAGAAAACGCCCAACTGGCCATAGAAAGGTTTTCAACCGCGTTAAGTTTAGACCCCGAGCACGAAGCCGCGCGCAGTAATTTAGCCGCGACCTTTATGCATTTTAATCGGCATGAAAATGCCTTGACGCATTATTTAATGCTATTAAAAAAAGCACCCGACAACAACGAATATCTCTATCACGCGGCCCTTGCAGAAATGACCTTAGGGCAGCTCGAACAGGCGCGCTCTCGGTTTTTAAGCCTCCTCAAAAAAGACGAGAAGCAATTTTCTGTGCTTTATAATTTAGCCGTGCTTTTATTGCGCATGAATCAACAAACCGAGGCAAAACAATATTTAACTAAAGCCCTGGCCGTTCAGCCCCTTGACGCCAGCTGTCGGCATTTGATGGCCGCATTAACCGGTGAAGTGCCAGACGCACAAGAAAGTGTGGTGCATGCACAGCGCTTATTTGATCAATATGCCATGTATTACGATCAACATATGTTATCTGCTTTACAATACCAACTGCCTGCCATGATATTTGCGATGCTGAAAACCCACGAGATACCAGGCAACGCCTGTGTTTTAGATTTAGGCTGTGGTACGGGCTTGAGTGGTGAATTATTACGCGGCTTGAGTCTTCAACTGATTGGCGTAGATATCTCTGCAAGCATGCTGAGCCGCGCGAAAGAAAAAGATTTTTACGACCAGCTGATTGAGCAAGAAGCCGTTGATTTTTTAAACCAGACGGATTTTAAATTTGATTTAATCGTCGTGGCAGATTTATTGCCCTATTTAGGTGAGTTGAATGCGTGTTTTCAAGGCATTAAACGCTGTCTACTTCCCGGGGGGCACGTTATTTTTTCGGTAGAAATCAGCGAACAAGCGCCCTGGCGATTACAAAAAACCGCCCGTTATGCGCATCATGAAAGCTATATTGAGGCGCTGTGCCAGCAGGTGGGCATTCAGATTGTGGCGAAAGAGAAGAAGGTGGCGCGTCAACAGGCTGGCGTCGGGGTGGCGGTGTGGTTGGTGTTGGGACGGGTGGCGGGCAATACATCCGACCCGCTCGAAATCCGACCCGCTCGAAATCCGAGCCGTTCGGATTTCGAGTGGGGTTACTCCTCATGATCCAAAAAACTCTTCAGTTTTTCAGAGCGTGAGGGATGCCTTAGTTTTCTTAACGCTTTCGCTTCGATTTGACGAATTCGTTCGCGGGTGACGTCAAATTGTTTACCCACTTCTTCTAAGGTATGGTCGGTGTTCATTTCGATACCAAAACGCATGCGTAATACTTTTGCTTCGCGCGGGGTGAGGGTTTCTAGGACCTCTAGTGTGGCTTCGCGTAAGCTTGCAGCGGTTGCTAGGTCAACGGGTGAGTCGATGGTGAAGTCAACGATGAAATCACCTAAGTGAGAGTCGTCGTCGTCGCCAACGGGCGTTTCCATAGAAATCGGTTCTTTGGCAATTTTTAAGACCTTGCGAATTTTTTCTTCGCTCAAATCCATTTTTTCAGCTAATTCTTCAGGGGTTGGCTCTCGGCCGGTTTCTTGGAGAATTTGACGTGAAATACGGTTGAGTTTATTAATGGTCTCAATCATGTGAACGGGAATTCGGATGGTCCGCGCTTGGTCTGCGATAGAACGGGTAATGGCTTGACGAATCCACCAGGTGGCATAGGTCGAAAACTTATAGCCGCGGCGGTATTCGAACTTATCAACGGCTTTCATTAAGCCGATGTTGCCTTCTTGAATTAAATCGAGGAACTGTAAGCCGCGATTGGTATATTTTTTGGCAATAGAAATCACGAGCCGTAAATTGGCTTCAATCATTTCTTTTTTAGCCCGACGCGCTTTGGCTTCACCAATCGACATTCTGCGGTTAATTTCTTTGATTTCTGCAATAGAAATACCGGAATGCTCTTCAAAACTGGCGAATTTAAGTTGCGTACGTCGAATCGCGTCACGATGGATTTCAATGAGATCGAGATCGATTTTTTTCCCATGTTTTTGTATGAGTTCATCGAGCCAATGCAAGTTGGTTTCATTGCCAGGGAAAGTTTCAATAAAGAGTTTTCGTGGAATACGGGCTTTATCAATTGAGTGATGCATGATATCACGATCGTGATGGCGAATTTGATTTCTTAATTCGCGAAAATGATTGGTGAGTCGGTCGACTTGTCTGGAAGTGAGCTTTAAGGCCAGAAAGGTTTCAGACATTTGTTTAATGGCAGCAACGCTTTCGGCGTGGGTGCGGCCCTGTTTTTGGATAACATCAATGGTGTTATCGTATGCGGTCCGTAAGTGATGAAAATATTCTTTGGCAACCTCAAGACTCGGGCCCGTGTCTTCTACGATTGCGTCTTCGTCTTCTTCGGAAGGTGCGGTAAGTAAAGCATCGTCATCGACTAAGAGTTCTTCGGGGATGTCTTCTAGGGGTGAACCGATCGTCGCAGGCGGCGCACCTTCACCTTCAGCGTCTTCATCATCCGCAAAGCCGCTGATGAGGTCACTGAGCTTCATTTCTTCGTTGAGGACTCTTTCATAATCGTTGAGGACAATGTAAGCGGTTTCTGGGTAAGTGGCTAATGATTCAAGAACTTGACGAATGCCTTCTTCGATGCGTTTTGAAATGCGAATTTCGCCTTCGCGAGTTAAGAGCTCGACCGTGCCCATTTCGCGCATATACATGCGGACTGGGTCAGTGGTGCGTCCGGTTTCTTTATCGACGGAGGCGAGGACGGCGGCAGCTTCTTCGACGTCTTCAGGGATTTCTTCGGTGGTGCCTAATAAAGACAGCTCATCGTCACTCGGCGGGAGTTCGAAGACTTTAATATTCATGCCTTCTAACATACTGATGATGATGTCAAAGTGTTCGGTATCAACAATGTT
This sequence comes from Gammaproteobacteria bacterium, assembly GCA_026399205.1. Taxonomy (GTDB): domain Bacteria; phylum Pseudomonadota; class Gammaproteobacteria; order Legionellales; family Legionellaceae; genus 2-12-FULL-37-14. The sequence goes on along the minus strand of JAPLRL010000061.1, from coordinate 39,663 downwards.
AGGCAACAGGTCGTTGATTTGCGCATAAGTGAGATAGCTTTGATCTTTTCCTAGGCTAATCAGGCGCGTGATTTGCGACCGTTGTTCTTCATTGTCTTGAATCGCCGGGACAGGGTGTCGGCGTTCTTCATTATTTTCAAATTCGTGTTCTTCAGTTCGATCAGACATATGAGAGTTCTTAAAAGTTGAATGAATATACTGCGTGCAGTATCAGAATATAGATCTTTGAGATTATAGCGTTATTTTTTTACGAAGGATATACCCAACGCTAATGAGTTTTCGGTTTTTTAGGCGATTCGATTTTTTTGTCCCTAGCTTCCAAAAAGATGCGTAATAGTCCATTCTATTGCAAATGTAACTACCCAGGTACGTCATCCTGAGCGTAGCGAAGGATCTCAATTTGACAAAGATATAGCCAAATTCAGGAGGTCCTTCACTGCGTTCAGGATGACGTTTGTTCGTTGTGAGTGCTAATAAAACAAAATTATCCACAACCTGAGGAGTTACTTGCAAATCTTTTTGGAAGCTAGGGGCGGAAAAAGCGATAGCATAAAATCCGAAAACTTATTAGCGTTGGGTATATGAGTATGATCCCATATTTTGAGGGTAGGTGTCATGAATGCATTTGAATTGGCAGTAAAAGAAGCGCTAGCAGCAGAGGGTGAGACCAAGCTGGCGAATCGGGCTTATTTAGAATTGATCAAGGCTAATTTTATGGTGCCGATTGAAAAACGCGAAGACGATGCTGTGCATGTATTATACATCACAGAGAAAGATAGCGCTTGGTTACCTGTGTTTTCTAGCGAGGTGTATTTTGATGCTTGGGCAAAGGACGTGAAAGAAGAGATTCAGATTCTGCGATTGTCTGGGGTTGATTTGTTAAAGGGCGTGGGAGAAAACGTCACGGTGGCGATGAATATTGGGAGTGACATTTACAAAGCGTTCCTCCCCGCAGAATTGGCGCGGATGCGCAGTATGGTGTTGAAGTTGTTTTAAAAAAGCAACGTCATCCTGAATGTAGTGAGGGATCTCCTGCTACCTGGTGGGGATCCCTCGCGGTGCTCGGGATGACGTGAGGTGTTAAACTATTGTGTCGCGCCATCAGCAGTTGCAGCAGCATCAGTCATATCACTGGTGCCATTATTCGTAGTTGGAGTTGTTGCAGTTGTGGTTGCATCAGCGTCAACATCAGTTGATGTCACTGTGGCCGCAGCGTCAGTTGCAGGGTTAGATGGGACGGTTCCGCTAGCAGCAGGGGCAGCAGGAGCAGAAGCAGCTGAAGCTGGCATGTTATCAGCGAATGCGAAGTTCATGGTGATAGCGCTAAGTGCCAGTGTGGCAATGATTTTTTTCATGTTGCTCTCCGTAAGAATTATTATTATTTTTTCCAACGGTTCACTATAATCTAAATTATTGTTGATGCCAAGAATGACTGTCTACGACAGATACGACAGGACAACACTAGCCCTAAATCTTCTCATACGACTTCTGAATACACCCGTCTTGTGACAATAAAATGGCGAAAGGTCGCGTGCTTTCAAAGTGAGCAAAAATAATCATCATCATGACGGTAATGGGGACGGCAAGGAACATGCCAATCACGCCCCATACCGTTCCCCAAAAAGCCAGGGCGATTAAAATAATCAGGGGGCTTAAGTTAAGCGATTTACTTAAATAACGCGGCTCGATGAGGCTGCCAATGATAAATTGAATCAAAATAATGCCGCTGGTGATGATAAGGCAAGGTAACACCGTTTGAAATTGAACCAGCGCAATGAGGGCAGGGAACCCAACTGCGATGATGGCGCCAATATTGGGGATGAAGGTCAAGAAAAAAATCAGTAACGCCCAAAACTCAGAAAAATCTAAACCCACACTGGTCATGATAAGCCAGCTGGCAACCGCCGTAATTAGGCCTAAAAATGTTTTTAACCCTAGGTAGAGCTGGGTGTCTTGTGTCAGGTGTTTGAGAATGTTTTCGGTGAGATCAAGGTGCTTTTTATCAGCGAACAGCGCCGCGAGTTTGTTGGTAAAAAAATGTTGTTCAACAAATAAAAAAATAACATAAAGGCCTATCAAGATGCTTGAGCTCGTGAGAGATGCAAACACGCTATACACCCCAATAAAGAGGGATTGTAGGTTCCAATCATCAAATAAAGACGACACATTGATACGTGATTTGATGTGAGTGAAGGTATCGATTTGATTTAAAAGAGATTGAACGCGCGCTTGGTAGCGAGGGGCGGCTTCAGTTACATCACTGACATTGTTGGAAATGATACTAAATAGCGCGATGGCGAGTAAACTCACAATAATTCCCGTGAGTAAAAAGCTCAACCAGTAGGGTAAGCGCGAGCCAATCTTAGGGAGCTGACGAATCGCGCGGTGCATGGCATTTAAAAAATGCCAGATGAGGAGGGCAAGGACAATGGGAATTAAAATACTGCGCCCTGTTATCAGTAATGAGCCTATGAAATACACAATAATACAGCCGGCAGCGAAGGGAATGCTTTTTGATAAGGCGGGATGGGTTGTCATGATGTTAGCCTGTTTGTTTTAGTGATACACTACGTTTTTTTCATTACGCTTAAAGCATACTGTGTTAACTCAACCTTGTCATGTTTTACCGGGTGTCGGTGAATCGTTAAGCAAATTATTAGCTAAATGCGGTATCGAAACCATTCAAGATGTGTTGCTGCACTTGCCCTATCGTTATCAAGATCGCACTCGAGTGACCGCGATTCGTGACCTGCGGCCGCAAGATTGGGCGGTTGTGGTGGGTGATATTGTGTCGGCGACCCATAAACAAGGGCGCCGCCCAACTTTAGAATGTGTGATGAGCGATCGAACCGGGCATTTACGCCTGCGGTTTTTTCATTTTTATGCAGCCCAACTTGATCAATTTCAAGTCGGCCAACGGTTGTGGGTGTTTGGCGAGGTTCGTACCACATTTCCTTCGCTCGAAATGGTTCATCCAGAATATCACGTGAAACAGCAAGACGTTGAGGTGAGTGTCGATGAAACCCTAACGCCGATTTATTCAGTGACCCAAGGGTTATCACAAAAACGCTTACGACAAATTGTGCAACGTGCCTTTTCAGCGGCTGAAATCGCCTTACAAACCTTTGAATGGATGGAGCCGCGCTTGTTAGAGCGTCTTGGGTGTTATTCTTTCGAACAAGCGATTCGTTGTTTGCATTCCCCGCCTCCCGATATGGGCATTGTCGCCCTAGAAAATGGCACACACCCTGCGTTAAAGCGTTTGGTGTATGAAGAATTATTAGCCGAACGGCTGAGTATGGCGTTTGCTAAACAGACCTATCAAGATAAATCAGCACCCGCCTGCCCCATTCATCCAAGCAGCATGACGTGCTTTTTAAACGCATTACCGTTTCAGCTGACTGGCGCCCAACGTCGCGTCTCAGAAGAAATTGCAGCTGATTTGGCTAAAACTAAACCAATGATGCGTTTGGTTCAAGGCGATGTGGGTTCGGGTAAAACCGTGGTCAGTGCCTTGGCGGCACTGCAGGTGATTCAAGAAGGCTACCAAGTGGCGTTGATGGCGCCCACCGAGTTATTGAGTGAACAACACAGTGTGAACTTTACCAAATGGTTTGCACCCTTGGGGATTGTGGTCAAAACCTTAAGCGGTGGCTTATCCGCAAAAACAAGAAAAGCCGTATTGGAATCTCTGCAACTCGGAACCTGCAATCTATTGATAGGGACCCATGCTTTATTTCAAGAAAAAGTGCAGTTTCATCAATTAGGCTTAGTGATGATTGATGAGCAACATCGCTTTGGTGTGAGTCAGCGTTTGGCCTTATTACAAAAGGGCGCTAAGCAATTTGGCACGGTGCATCAACTCCTCATGACCGCAACCCCGATCCCTAGAACGCTAAAAATGACGCAGTGGTCTTATTTAGATGTATCTGTCATTGATGAACTCCCGCCTTCGCGCACCCCTGTGGTGACGGCGGTGATGTCTCAAGATAAGCGCGGCGCGGTGTTAGAGCGCTTACAACAAGCCATTGCCTCGGGCCGGCAAACCTATTGGGTGTGCCCGTTTATAGAGGCGTCTGAAAAACTAGAATGCCAGGCGGCCGTCGACACCGAGTTACAACTCAAAGCAGAGCTCCCTAACATTCGCATCGGCCTGATGCATGGGCGCATGGCGACAATAGATAAAGAACGCACCATGTTGGCCTTTAAGCAAGGCGAGTTAGATTTATTGGTCGCAACCACGGTAATTGAAGTGGGTGTTGATGTCCCGAATGCCAGTTTAATGATCATCGAAAACGCCGAACGCATGGGGCTAGCCCAGTTGCATCAATTACGTGGTCGCGTCGGCCGAGGCGTTGCCGCATCGTATTGTATTTTACTCTATCAGCCCCCGCTCTCAAGAGAAGGGCTCGCCCGCTTACAAACCTTACGCGATACCAACGATGGCTTTGAAATTGCCGAACAAGATTTAAAATACCGCGGTGGGGGGGAGTTGCTGGGCACCCGGCAAACAGGCTATCGACAATATAAAATCGTTGATTTATCCCGTGACCATGGTTTATTGCCAGATGTCTCTAAGTTGGCTCAATGGTTGATGAAAACCGCCCCTGACACGGCAAAAATGGTGAGTGAGCGCTGGAAGGGGGAAGTGAGTGAGTTTTTGAAGGGGTGAGGCAAGAAATACGAGCCATGACCGTGAGGGAGCGGAACTTTTAAAACTTCCACATTTTGTATTCGGGTGGATGCGGCAGGGCAAGGAAACATGGGTGACACGCGGGACACGTAGGGTGGACAAAGGAGCCTTGCGATGAGCTCTTAGGTTACTCGAGACTTCCTGGGCGACGTGTCCACCGGTAGCTCGGAGCCACCGGTGGGCACATCATCAGCCGTAACGTGTTTTGTGCCCATTTTTGCATTGATAAAATAGGACACAAGAATTACATTTACGTCTATTGTGTCCTATATATACTCATTAGCGTTGAGTATAGTTGAATCAACCATGCGCGGATGTCTTTTTGTAGGAAGAGCCAGTGAGTTGAAAAGTCTGGCTGATTTAAAGCAAAAACGATCTTCAAGTAAAGGACACTTAATCAATCCGCCAACGTCCGAACCCATTGAGCAAACGCTTCATTTTCGAATTCATACGTATCGCGCGGCGATTTCACCACGATATTGGCGAGTTTAGACATTGCTCGTTGAACGTGGGTGACTTCAATAGATTCAATACCGATAAGGGTACGCAGCTTTAATACAACGGATTTGCTAAATGGCTTGAGCGTGGCATCATGAGCTAGCATACGCACCAATGCTTTTTGCGTTTGGTCAAGTGCCGCCCATGAGCCATCATGATTTTCAGTCCGCGCTAGTTTTTCTGCAACCTGGTTCATGGCGTCTTCAAGGGGCACAGACGGATTAAGCACCATGTCAACAATGGCAACCAAAAAGGGTTCTGGTTGTTGTTTAAAGGTAAGAAACGCCTCCCAGGCAGCGGTGACTGGCAATATCCGACCTGTTGATGCGTTAAATTGTTGTGCGATATACTCGACAAAATCGCGATTTAGCTGCGGGAAATCAGCAATAGCAGAGCCCGTTGAATAAAGCGGTGCATTTGAATTTGAAAAAACGTGCGCTAATTGTGTTCTAGAAGAACCTGTAAATACAATGCGTAAACTACGTTGATTTTTGGTGATGGCCGTGCGCAATGCTGTCGCGACCGCTTCATGCTCTTTTGTTTTCGCTAACTCTTGTGCTTCATCAATCAGTAAGAGCACCGGTTTTTTTTTGCATAATGCTTCGATAAGAATATCAATTTGCAGGGAAATTTCAGTATGGATCTGTTTGTTAGACTCCCCAAGCTCTAATTCACCTTCAAATTTTGCGCCAGCAACCTCAGCCTTGGCTTTCAATTTTTTAATAGGTGTATGCAGTTTTGAAACCAGGTTTTCGACTGCGCTCTTTGGCTCTAATGCCTGCTCGAGTGCGCGTACAATAGAAACGCCAGGCGAAAGTTTGGTTTGCCATAGATCGGCATAAGCAACAATATAACCCGCCGCTTCTGCAGCAGGCGCCAAATCCTTTAAGAGAAAAGAGGTTTTGCCAGCGCGACGAGGTGCAAAGATGGTGGTGGATGTGACGAGCCCTGCATTCAAGGTGTCTAGATAAATTTTAGCTAATGTGGGTCTGTGATAATGCCAAATTTCGATTAGATTCATGTGATTATACGAAATTATTTAGTGATTGTATAATTATACGTAATGCGTGTAATTTTGTATATAGGTGGATGCTTCAGGGCCAGGAAATAAGGGTGACACCCTACGTTATTCTTCTGATTTATGATATCATTTTTTGACCATACCATTAGAGACATGACGTGATATCCATTGATGTTCGCCAGGATCACATGAGACTGATTCAAACCATACTCAAGCAACACGTGCCTGATAAAAAAGTAGTGGCTTTTGGTTCTCGTATTCAACACACAGCAAAAGAAACCTCTGACTTGGATTTGTGTATTATGGGAAGCCAGCCTTTGCCTCTCGAGGTCTTAGCCAATCTTAGGGATGCTTTTAGTTTATCTATTATTCCATACAAAGTGGATGTGATGGATTGGACCAGTGCCAGTTTGGCATTTCAAAACATCATTGATGCGAATTATGTTGTTATTCAGTCGTAGATTGAATACGGGTACACGGAGCCTGGTTGATACGCGGGACATGGCTGATACGCGGGACACTTAGGGTGGACAAAGGAGCCTTGCGATGAGACTTCAGGTTACTGGAATCTTCCAGGGCGACGTGTCCACCGGTAACTCGGAGCCACCGGTGGGCACGTCGCCGGTCGCTTCGAGCAATGGGCAGGTTCGGTGCCAGGCGCCTTTGCCCACCCTACGGTTTATTACGCTTTAAAATAATTACCTAACTCAGGTGTTGCATGAGTCGATGTCAGTTGAGTAGTGGATAGGTCATCAAAGATGCTATCCCATCGTTCTACTGGTTTATGAGGCTCAGGTTGCGTCATTTCTTCAGCTGCCTGAGTTGCAGCGTTAGCCTTAACCGGTCTAGTCACAAGCTGTCCCACCACTTTCTTCTCAGGTGTTATCTGTGTTTGCAGACATTGATGAAAGGCATTATCTGTACTTTCTTCAGATAAGGCCACAATGGGCGTTGCCCAAGCCAATTTAATCGCCAACCGCGCCTGATCTGCTGGCAGACTTAGGGTTAATTGATTAAATAATTGCACCAGTGCGCTAGGGTCTTGAGATTTAAGACGCGTTAATAAGAATAGAATGGTTTGTCTAGTCGGTTCTGCTACATCTTTGAAATACATTTTTTCACACGTTTGTTCGAGAGCACTTTGCTCAACAGTCGATGGGGTAAAATCTTTGATATCTTCTATCACAAGTTTACAAAACTGAGTTGCCCTATCTTCCATACACATGCGTTTATATACGGGTTTTGTTTGAACATACGCTTGAACAAAACGGAGTTCAGGGTGCTGTTTCATCTGTTGCGCAGCCAACACCATATGCCATGCAATCTTTGAATTCGCGATGGTACAATTGCCTACTTTTTGTTGTTTTTTCACCAATATTTGACTGGCAGACTCGTTGTAATATCGCTGACGCAAAGTGAAAATAAAGTCGGAAATTGTATCACGATCACAGGTTTGTATGACTTGATGCAAGCGCCTAATATGCCTGTCAGCGATATGGGCTTCAAATGTAAAGACCATCACAGTGGGTGTTGTAGTCTGATTAGATCGTGTAGTTTCATGATGTTGTTGCCCTTTGTTCACATAGATCAGGTGCAACTCATGTGCATCCCGTAACACAAAAAAAGAAATACTGTGTCTCTGCCAACAGGCTTTAATTCCTTGTAGATCTCCATGTTCCCACACCTGGGCTAATTTCAACGATAAACCAGCGTCAGAGTATTCGTCATAGGATAATGAGGGGATCTCCGCATCCGGAGGGAGTGAATATGCTTTCCTATACGCACTTGCAAAATCTCGTTTTATTTTTTGATAAGCGACTAACGGATTCATCCCTTCTTGTGTTCCCCCTTTTAACCCAAGACTATGAGCAATATCGGCAGAAGCCTGAAGGTCTGTTTTCGTTTGCGGATCTAAAATGAACTTATAATTTGTAGCCTGTTCAACTGAAATCGTCTGAAATAGTTGAATATCGCGGGCAATTTCCGCTGGGCTACATGTTTGTGTGTGCGCTTGAATTTGTTCTTTAAAGTCTTTGAGTAACGCCTGATATTGATCTTTTGATAAGTACTTTGTGATGCTGGCAATGTTAGCAATAAGATGTTCTCGTGGCTCTGTGGTAAGCATGATCGTAAGCTTTTCTTTCATCTGAAGGTAAACGACAGAATGATAAGACTGAGGTAGTGACTGCAAGAGACTGGTTAATTCAAACACGGTCTTAATGTTTCCTAACATCAGTTGGATGATAGAATACTGATCTTCAGAGCAACCGATGTGTTTAAAATACAGCGTGATCTCTTGAATTGAAGCTGTGGTGAAGAGGATAGGGTTCGCACAGAGGACCACCTCTCGAAGGAACGGTGTCCTAATAAGATACATCAAGTTCGAACAGATGCTCGTTAATTCACTGATGGATGTCAATCTAAGCGCTATTTTTGTGGATATTCTTTTTAATTGACTGGCATCTAACGCATTGATAAAACAGGGTAAGCTTACTAGTGAAGCCTGTGTAAACACCTCATCTATTAATGACAGTACAATCGTTTCAAAATAGAGATGGTTTGAATCAAGACTCACTTTCCTGAGGTTCAACAACACTTCAGTTGCTACGTCTAGGCGCTCTAAACAAGGGTACGATTTATCTTTAAGTTGAGTGATGTGCTGTTGCTCTAATACTGATGAAAATTCGCCAACATGCTTTGCATGAGCTGTTGGACCCATGAGTTGTTGCAACTGTGCTTGATAACGCGTTAAGAAATAATTTTTTTTCTCAGTGTTTAAGGGTTGAAGTAGAATCGCAAAATCTTTTAAGGTTTTACCCTGCATATATTTATCGAGTAGAGGGCGAATCGAGGTAAGCTGAGTTTGCGTTAATAAATTGATAAACGTATTAAATAGGCTTGAAAAATCAGGTTTATCCATAGGAATGCACCAGATATCGAAATGATTTTTTACCCACATATCAAAAAAAATGTCTTTCTGCGCCTCATTTAAATGTGGCATATATAGCATACAATCCTGCAAATCTTTGACCTGTATATAAGGGCCGATATGCTTCATGTGCGCAGGTTGACAGGCGATTAAAAAATTTTTCAAAGTTTCTTTCGACAAGGTGCGCCATGTTTCTAGATCAACGGATAAGAGTAGCTTAAATATCATCTCTGTGAGGGAGGGATCTCCATTGATGACATTCTGTATAAAGCTATGAATCATGGTGTTTAAGCCATCAAAATTAAAACATAATTCATGGCGCAATTCTGGCATGATGGTTAATAGCTGCAGCTGAGTTTGATTAAGCATTTTTGTGCTAAACAAGTCCTGCATGAACGCCTGTCTTTTAATTGACGTCAGAGAGGAAAAAGCCTGTTGTTTATCTGATGGCAATACTTGGCTATCACTTAAGAAGAGCTTAATCACTGACAAGTTAGCGTATTTTATATATTGCAAGTGATGATGGAAAAAATCGGTTATGAAGGTGTTGGGTATATCTTCAATATGAATGGATTGGATTAGGTCTGGGATGTTAGTCTCATCGAGATAACGTCATCCTGAGCGTAGCGAAGGATCTCAATTTGACAAAGATCTAGCCAAATTCAGGAGGTCCTTCACTGCGTTCAGGATGACGTTTGTTCGTTGTGAGTGCTAATAAAACAAACTTATCCACAACCTGAGGAGTTACGTTTCTCTTTAAGTGATGATTCTTTGATCAAGTCCTGTAATTGGGCACTCGTTAGCAACTGAAGACAAAATAAGGCATCTTGCCTAGATAATTCATCTATGCAGATGATCTCCAACTGCGTGCGTGTTTGGCTTTTCTGAAAATACTTAGGATTTCGCTGAATAAAAATCATCAGCGAGGGAGCTGTGAGCTGATGGGTTAGGGTTTCTAAAATTCTAGGTTTATCAATTGCAAACGAAAGGGTCTGTATTTTACGATTGAGTTTTGATAATAGATCTGTAGAAACCTCAATGTGCATGGTCTCTACAAATGCTTTAATGTGCATGGCCCATTGATGCGTTGCATAGGGCAAGAGACAGTCAGGGTGGTATGGTTTAAAAAACGGATCATCATCATCTTCTTCTTCCGCTTCCTCATCAAGAAACGAAGTGATTGCTTTAAAATATGGAGATATTTGGGTAGAAGATGCTGAATCTTGACTAAAGACGTCTAGGTCTGTTTCTTCCTGCGCATCGTTCTGCGTTGAGGGAGAGGTATCCTCTTCGATAGCTGCGGTTATGCCCATCCCACTTAGATAGGCAAGTAACCGATTGAATACCGATGTATTCTCTTGTTGTAACGTTTGTAATAGGTGTTGGATTGAAAAATCACGTAGGACTATGTCTTTCATGAGCGCGTCTACACCAGAGACATCGTAAGGTAATGTGTCCAATGCTTTGATCAGACGACTGACGCCAATGCTTGTCAATTCACTTTGATTCTCTGGCAACCCATTCTCCTCAACCTTAAGATGCGGTATATTTATGAATTAATAAATTTCACGATGATTATATTATACGCTAGATGTAGAATGTTTGGAACCCATGTGTCTCCGTCATTGCGAGCACTTCAATTGGTCCGAGTGACCGGTGGACACGTCGCCTTTTAGGTTCTGCTAACCGATAACAGCTGTGTTAGGCTCCTTTGTCCACCCTACGTGATCCCGCCCCCGAACCTACTTAACGTTGACGTTTATTTTGTATTGATGTACCATTACAACTTACTTATCTCCAGGTAATGAAATCACCATGAAAAAAAGCTGGATTATCATCATCACTCTGTGTGTCATCTTTGGCATCTGGGGTTTGCGCCATAAGCAACCTTCTACGTTGCCTTTGATTGCAGTTGCTAATTACGGGCCGCATGCGTCGTTGGAGGCTGCGATTCAAGGCATGAAGCAGGAATTAGCCGCGCAGGGTTTTATTGAAAATAAAACGGTTCAATATGATATTCAACATGTGGGGTTTGACCCAGCACTCATTCCCCAAATGGTGAATCAGTTGGCCAGTGAGCATCCTAAAGTGCTGGTGGTGGTTGGCACACCGGTTGCACAATTTGCTAAGGGTGCTGTGAAGGATATTCCCTTGGTTTATACCGTGGTGACAGATCCGGTTGAGGCTGGCTTACTTAAAAACGAACACCAAGCGAGTGCTAACATGACCGGCAGTTCAGACCGGCAAGATTTATTGGTGTTTTTACAGTTCGCTAAAAAACTATTACCCAAAGCGCAGCGCGTGGGGTTATTGTATTCAACTTCTGAGGCCAATGATGCGGCATTATTGCGGATGATGAAACAAGCCGCTTCTGCTGAGGGCATGAGTGTGGTGGCTGTTCCGATTGCGCAAGCCCGTGATGTGCCGTTTGCCATGCCGCAATTTCGCGATAAGGTTGATTTGATTTATGTGGGTGCTAGTGGCCCCATTCAACCGACTCTCCCTGTGGTGGCTTCTATGGCGAATCAAATGCATGTGCCGGTGTTTAATGTGGATGCTAATGCGGTGAAAGATCACTTGGTGCTGGCGAGTTTTGGGGTTGATTATACGCAAGTCGGCGTTAACACCGGTCAATTGGTGGCCGAGGTGCTAGCAGGCAAACCGATTCAAAGCTTACCGCCGATTTTTCCGAATACACAAGCTTATCATGGTGTCTTGAGCCGGTCTAAAGCCAACGAGCTCGGGATTGTGATTCCAGAAAATTTATCTCAGGTAACTATTGTAGAGTGAGGGGTGATGTTAAAGCTAATTGAGTTGACGTATGCGTTTCCGGGGTGTGATTGTCCTGTGTTTAAAGGACTGAATTTTGAGCTGAAACCCAAAGAATTTTGTGTGGTGATTGGGAGTAATGGTTCAGGTAAATCGACCTTACTGAAACTGATTTCCGGGCAATATACGCCCCTGCGCGGGGCGATTTGGTTAGAGGGTGACAATGTCACTAAACTTGACCGCAGCCATCTGATCGCGTGTGTGGTCCAAGATGTGAATCAGGGGACGATTCCTGATATGACCTTGTTAGAAAACATGGCTTTGAGTTTAATGGGATCGCGCCGTGCCTCACTTGCCTTATATCGACGTTTCGAAGCGCAAGTGGTTTTGCAAATCAAAGCACTTGGCTTGGGGTTAGAAGACGCGATTTATCAACCGCTGAATAAATTATCGGGTGGGCAACGCCAAATGGTCGCGACCTTGATGGCGGTGCATACGCGGCCTAAATTACTGCTGCTTGATGAACATACCTCCGCGCTAGATCCTAAAATGCAAGCGGTCTTGATGAACTATACCCATCAATCGATTGTAGATAACCAAATGACTGCTTTGATGATTACCCATAAACTGGATGACGCCATCAAATACGGCAATCGTTTGATCATGTTACATAACGGACATATTGTGCTAGATGTGTCTGGCGAAGAAAAAGCAGCGCTCAATGTGACGACGCTGTTGAATTTATTTCACCATTATGAGGATTTGAGTTTGATGGATGGGCGCGCATGATGACCACTGAACTGATGATGACAGGGGTCTTGCAAGGATTGGTGTTGGTGCTGGTGACCTATGGGGTGATGGTGCCTTTTCGTATTTTACATTTTCCGGACTTAACCGCAGAAGGGGCTTATCCTTTAGGTGGGGCGATTTGTACCAGCATGCTCTTGATGCATGTTAACCCTTATATTGCCTTGCTGCTTGCGGCAATGGGCGCAGGTCTTATGGGCATGGGCACTGCGTTATTACATCTTCGCTTGAAAGTGAATACCTTGTTGGCGGGGATTATTCTCAGCACCATGGTCTATAGCGTAAATTTACGTATTTTGGGTCAGCCTAATGTCGCCTTATTTAACGAAGTCACGCTCTTTGTGGGCGCAAGTGTCCTCACAAAAATTACGGTATTGAGTGGCTTGGTCGCGGTGTTGGTGTTGACCCTGACCTGGTTTCTTAAAACCGACTATGGTTTACGCCTACGGGCAGTGGGGTTTAACCCGTTGTTTGCCGCGCGCACCGGGATTGCGGTGCAGTCTTATACGGTTTTTGGTTTATTTATAGCGGGTTGTTTCATGGGATTAGGCGGTGGGCTCATGGTGCAAATGCAAAGTTATATGGATGTGGGCATGGGCGTTGGGATTGTGATTCATGCCTTGGCCGCCTTGATGATTGGTGAAAGTGTGGTGGGGCATCACACCTTAAAACAGCAATTAATGGCACCCCTAGTTGGTGCATTACTCTATCAACAAATTCAAGGCTTAGCGCTGTCATTGGGTCTTGCCCCATCAGATTTAAAGTTTTTTACCGGGGCATTGGTGATTGCGGTCATTGGGATGCGGCGTCAAGAACAAAGGGTGGCCTAACATGAAAGCCGTGATTCAAACCTTGCAAGCACGGCAGTCGTTATCACGAAGTGAGATGCAGAACCTGATGTCGCATTGGTTAACCGCACCCATCGAGCAGCAAGCCGCTGTGTTGGTTTTGTTGTCTGCAAAAGGGGAGACGGTCGAGGAAATTTTAGGCGCGCGTGCTGCCTTGATGCCTGTTGCTGTGACGAGTCAATCGGACGTGATTGATATTGTCGGTACCGGAGGAGATGGCAAAGGTGTTTTTAATGTTTCAACAGCAGCGAGTTTGTTGGTTGCGAGTTGTGGGATACGTGTTGCCAAACATGGGGGGCGTGCTGCTACCAGTCAATCGGGTAGCATGGATGTGGTTGAGCAATTAAAGCTGCCCATTTGTCAAACGTTGGATGAAGCAGCCTTAGGACTTCAACATCACCATTACGCCTATTTATGGGCACCTATTTTTAATCCGTTATTTAAACCTTTCGCCGCGTTACGTAAACACCTTGGGGTCCCTACTTTGTTTAATATTTTGGGCCCGTTGATGAATCCGCTGCAGCCTAAACGACACCTGATTGGGGTGTATCGTCGCTCGCTGGTTCGTGTGGTTGCCGAGGTTTTACAACAACTGGGGTCAGTGCATGCTTGGGTTGTGCATTCCGAAGATGGCTTGGATGAGTTGAGTGTGAGCAGTGTGACCTATGTTGCAGAATTAAAAGAAGGGGTCATCACCGAAAGCGAGGTCGCGCCAGAAGACGCAGGATTATCCCGCGCTAGTTTACACTCAGTGCTGGGTGGCACGGCAGCTGAGAATGCTCAGGTGGTTGAGGGGATTTTGTTGGGTGAGGTTAGCGGGCCTAAATTAGATATCGTGTTGCTCAATGCGGCAGCGGGGTTGGTGGTTGCAGGGCAGGTTGCGAATTTGGCTGATGGGGTAGAGATGGCGAGGGAGGCGATTGTGTCAGGGAAGGCTGGGGCGTGGCTGGAAAAGTTGCGGAGCAAGAGCACAGATCTTTAATTTTACGTAACTACCCAGGTACACGTCATCCTGAGCGCCAGCGAAGGATCCCCCCTAGCTAGCAATGTGCTAATTAGCAGGAGATCCTTCGCTGGCGCTCAGGATGACGTGGGGAGTTACAATTTTACCTCGATCTATCCCCTCTCCCGCGCACGAAATTTTGGTGGGGATTGGATGTTGAACGCGGGGGAGGGTTAGGGAGGGGGTTTACAAGATTTTACCCCCTCCCCAACCCTCCCCCGCGTTCAACATTCAATCTCCATCGAGGTTCATAGCGCGGGAGAGGGGGCAGATCGGAGTGTACGCATCATATGACAGGAGATAAAGTGAGTGATTTTCTAACAAAAATGCGGACGTTAGTTCAAGACCGAGTCAACACCATGACTGTTCCAACCACGGTCCCGCCTAATCAACTCGATTTTTGCCAAGCCTTTTCATCGAATCAAATCAACATCATTGCAGAAATGAAGTTTGCGAGCCCGTCTCGAGGGGTGATTTATCAAGGGACACTCAGCCCAGTTGAGATTGCGCATTCTTATTTAGAAAATGGTGCTGCCGCATTATCGATTTTAACAGAACCCCATTATTTCAAAGGACATATTGATTATTTACAAGCAGTGCGCCGCGCCCATCCCACGGCTAACTTGTTGTTAAAAGATTTTGTATTGAGTGAAAAACAATTGATTCAGGCGGTGATGAGTGGGGCTAATGGCGTGTTATTGATTGTTGCTTTTTTAGATGTCCAATTATTACAAGATTTGCATCAGATGGCACTGGCGTTAGGATTAACACCGATTGTTGAAGTGCATAGCCTAGAAGAATTAGAGATTGCTGTTAATTTAGCGCCCAAAATCATTGGTATCAATAACCGGAATCTTAAAACATTACAGATTGATTTATCGATTTCCGAAACCCTCATTCAACGCGTTCCCCAATCCGCCATTGTCGTGTGCGAAAGCGGCATTGAATCTGCTGAAAAAATGCAAGCCATGCGTGCATTAGGGTTTAATACTTTTTTAATCGGATCTCATTTTATGAAGAATACAACGCCAGGCGTTGCTTTGCAGCATTTGTTAGAGGACGTCGCTCATGCGGGCTAAAATCTGTGGGATCACGAGGGTAGAAGACGTCCAATTGGCCATTGAAAAAGGCGCTTGGGCGTTGGGGTTTAATTTTTATGCAGCATCTGCGCGCTATATTGAGCCGCAAAAGGCGAAGCTGTTGATTGAGCACTTGCCCAAAGACAGTGTAAAAATCGGTGTCGTGATAGGCTACTCAGAAGCAGAACAGCTTAACTTGATGCAAACCCTATCGTTAGATTACCTGCAAGTTTACTCCCACATCGAGCGCCCTCTAGACGTGACTCAGCGGATGATCCTCTCTTTACAAGTCGATAACGAAGCGGCTTTACCAGATCCATCCGTGTTGCAATCGTATGCGGCTATTTTATTAGATGCACCCAAAACAGCCGATGGGCTTTATGGCGGAACAGGGCGAGCGTCTAATTGGGCATTGGCAGTCAAGTTAGCCAAAACCTACCCACTCATTTTAGCAGGGGGCTTGCAACCCCAGAACGTAGCGCAAGCGATAGCAGCAGTGCATCCTTATGCAGTTGATGTTGCGAGCGGCATAGAGTCTGAACCGGGGATTAAAGATCCCATACGCATGAGTCAGTTTTTAGAGGAGTGTCAGCGTGTCAATTGAAAAAAAAGGTTATTTTGGGATGTATGGTGGGTGTTTTGCACCAGAGACACTGATGGGACCCTTGGCTGAACTAGAGTCGGCCTTTGAAAGCTTGAAAGATGACACCGCGTTTAAAAGCGAACTGCAGGGCTATTTAAGCCATTTTGTTGGCCGCCCAACCCCCCTATATTTTGCTGCACGCTTAAGTGAGCACTTGGGTGGTGCGCGTATTTATTTAAAGCGTGAAGACTTAACCCATACAGGCGCTCATAAAATCAATAACACCATGGGGCAAGGGTTATTGGCGAAATATATGGGAAAGACACAATTGGTTGCGGAAACCGGCGCGGGTCAACATGGGGTCGCTACAGCAACGGTTGCCAGTTTATTGGGGATGCGCTGTGTGGTTTATATGGGTGCAGTCGATATGGCACGCCAACATTTAAATGTGGTGAGAATGCAGGTGTTGGGTGCAGACGTTCGGGCCGTGCAGTCGGGCTCTAAAACCTTGAAAGATGCAACCTCTGAAGCCATGCGCTACTGGGTGAGCGCAGTAGGTGACACGTATTATGTCTTAGGATCTGCGCTGGGGCCACATCCGTATCCTAGTATTGTTCGGCATTTTCAACGGGTGATTGGGGTAGAGGCGCGGCGTCAAATACAAGAGCATATCGGGCGCTTGCCCGATGAATTGGTCGCCTGTGTCGGCGGAGGGAGCAATGCGATTGGGTTATTCCATCCTTTCTTAGACGATGAATCCGTTAAAATGACCGGTGTAGAAGCAGGGGGAACCGCGATTGAGCCAGGCTTGCATGCGGCGCGTTTTGCTGGCGGTCGCGTTGGGGTATTACAAGGAACGAAAAGCTATTTGTTACAAGATGAATTTGGTCAAGTCATGCCCACACATAGTATTTCTGCAGGTTTAGATTATCCTTCTGTGGGCCCAGAGCATGCGTATTTACATGATTTAAAACGCGCAAGTTATACCTACGCGCATGATGAAGAAGCCATGCAAGCCGCATTACTATTGGCTAAACAAGAAGGGATTTTACCTGCACTAGAAAGCGCTCATGCGATAGCGTATGCGGTTCGCACAGCGCCTAAATTACCTAAAGATCATGTGATGCTCATTGGTTTATCAGGCCGCGGCGACAAAGACATGGAAACCTTTAGTCACTATTTGGAGCAGTCAAGATGATTAAACAAGCCTTTAACGATCAACATAACATCCCAACTACACGTCATCCTGAGCGAAGCGAAGGATCTCTGCGAGCAAGCAGCAGATCTCTCGCTTCGCTCGAGATGACGTGGGGTGGCACAGATCAGCATACCATATTGATTCCCTTTATCATGGCAGGCTGCCCCACACCCGCATCAACCGTTGAAGCCATTCATGCTATGGCCAAAGCAGGTGCTGGTATCATCGAGCTTGGGGTGCCGTTTTCAGATCCGGTGGCAGATGGTCCGGTCAACCAGCATGCAGCAGAGGTAGCCCTCGCACATGGCATGACGTTAGCTAAAGTGATAGCGATCGTGAAGCGGGTGAGAGCGGAAGGGTGTCAGGTTCCGATTATTTTGTTTAGTTATTACAATCCGATTTTGGCGTTTGGCGAAGAGCAGTTTATCTTGGAAGCAAAACAAGCTGGTGTTAATGGGGTGTTGATTGTGGATCTTCCCCCAGAAGAGGGTAAAGCCTTTTATACGCAACTCAACCAGCATGACATCGGCGTAGTGTTGCTAGCCTCCCCTACGACAGATCCTAAACGCTTTGCCTTATATCGCGACCTTGATCCGGCCTTTATTTATTATATTTCTCGTTTATCGGTGACTGGCGTACAAACCGAATTAGCCACAGGCTTAGCGTCTGAAGTCACGCAGCTTCGCGGCCATTTTCCGGAGACCAAAATAGCCGTAGGATTTGGCATTTCTACACCAGAGCAAGCCGCAACAGTGGCTAAATTCGCTGATGGTGTCGTGGTCGGAAGTCTGTTGGTGAAATTATTGGAAGAGAAGGGGATTGAAGCATTGGCGAGGACGGTGAAGCAGTTTGTAGGTGTTTTAAAATGATAAAAACTTCTTTCTTTATCTACCAGGACCTCGCGGCTGTGTCTTAAAGGATTCAATTGCTTCATTAACAGACTGAATATACACTCTCGCCTCAACAATCTTTTGTACGAGCGCGAGCGGTGTCGTAATGCTGGCCAGGTCTTTTATTTTTTCCCCTCTCGCAGCGATTGCCTGAAGCCTGGCATCTTGTTTTCGAGCCGGTTCAGAGCGGCATCGATCAATCTGATTGTCAATATCCAATGTAAGTACATTAGCAAAATCCTCGAGACGCTCCAGAATGACCTGAGTAAATTTTTCAGAAGTCGCTTGGTTCGGAAGGGAAAAGGTCGTTTGATCGACCGAATACCCAATTGCATCCTCTGTTTTAAACGCTCGTGCATGCCATTTAGGATAAACGGCCTTCATGATGCTGCTTAATACGTCAAATGTAGGGTTAAACGATATTACCGGGAGCCCCTTCTGATCCGGCCCCGACTGCTGGGGAAGGCTGATAAGCTTCTCCTTCAATAGAATAGACAGGGGCGTTTCAACCTCTCTTGCAAAAACGCTGTTTCTTGGGAGCGTGCTTGTTGCCGTTTTCTCCCTCGCTAAGGTTTCAAGCAAAGAATCGACCTTTTTCGAGAACGTCCCCGCCTCGATTAATGGCTCAAGTAAGTCTCCCAGAGAGAAGGTCTCTTGCGACTGGTTAAGATTCTTCAGCTTGGTCGATAGATCTGTCCCCAGAGTAATCAACTCGATTAACGCTGGATGTGAAGCCGAGGCAGGCCCACTTAACAAACGATTCATCTGTCTCTCTTGTTCTTGTAAGGCTTTACTAAGACAGGTCTTTTGCTGCTGATGCACCGTGCTCTTCAATTTCCGAGCGATGAGCTCAGGATCCAGACTCGCCATTTTTGCAGCATCCAGTCGAAACCGATGGGAAGACGCCTGAGCACTATCGCTATCTTGCAACAAGAATGGCGCAAGCTGGGTTCTTATTTGAGCGTAATCTAACGCGAGCAGGCTTGGATCAAACGACAGGCTGAGCCCTCCCCCATTGGCATCCGCTTCAAGGGTGATAAAGGGAGCGGACAATGGTTTGAGCAAGTTAAGAAAAGCATCCGGACTTAAGGGTTTCCTCTTTTTATGTGCCTCGATGGCTGCTCCAACTTTTATTTTGTAAGCACCTAGCTGAAGACGATCGACCTCCAGAAACAATGCGGCTGCTGATAAAGATTTATCTTCAATAAGCAGATTGAGGCGTGCTTGTATTGTCACTCCCTCCCCATGCAATGCTTGCAAGCTCACATCTCGACGACGCGCTTCATCTGAAACACACCGTCCAAGCTGCATCGTTAGTTCTTTGTTGATCTCTGTCATCCAACGGCGATCCAACAGTATCGCTTCTTGCATGACTCGAGCAACCTCGGTTTCCCTTCCCGCTATTTTTTGCACATCTAGCGCAATGTCGCCGGACCCCATCGCCCTCATCTTGAGTTCGGGACTCTCAGATAAGTACGCCGTCAGCTTCTCACGCATCAGCGCCTTCAATACAACAGGGACAGTTATAGTAAAAATCGAATCATCTTCTCGATAAGAAAGGAATCGGTTCTTTTTATCGCTATCAAATGCCCAGCCAAGTAACACTTGATTATTTATGGTGCTCATAATAACTCCAATGTGCTTTATATTGGATTATAGATGAAAAATAGACTAAATCAAATGGACCTGGGTAACATTCTCACGGCTGTCGCATTCTTTATGATGCAACTCGGAAGACGGATCTCCTCTTGAAATATTCCTACTTATAGTGGCATAATTAGTATGCCTATTTAGTATGCCTATATAGAAATGTAAGAGATTACGCAATGAACGCACAAAAACTATCCATTTCATTACCTTATGATCAATGTGAATTTATAGATGATTATCAAGCGGAAAATCATTTAAAAACACGATCAGAAGTTATCAAAGCGGCCGTTTACTTATTACAACAATCTTATCTTAAATCTTGTTATCGAGAGGCGAATCAGGAAATCAATAGCGATTTTGAAAGCACGACGCAGGATGGTTTAGACGATGAAACGTGGTGACATTTATTTTGCTGATTTAGATCCCACCATCGGACATGAAATTAAAAAGCGCAGGCCTGTGTTGATTGTGAGTAATAATGCGAGTAATACGGCATCGGATCTCATTACCATTATCCCACTGACTTCGAATATCACTAAAGTGTATCCATTTGAAGTGTTGTTGAGTGCCAAAGAAACCGGTTTAACTAAAGACTCTAAAGCACAATGTCATCAAGTGAGAACAATTTCGAAGCGTAGGATTGAGCGGTCTAAGCGGGTTGGGAGTGTGGGTGGGATGTTACCTAAGATAGACGCGGCACTGAAATTACATCTGGACCTGTAGGGTGGATTAGGGCCGCCAGGCCCGTAATCCACCTTATGCCTAAGCTCAAAGGTGGATTACGGGCCTGGCGGCCCTAATCCACCCTACCTTCGTCCATTTGTGCTGAATAGTTACCAAACATCAAACATTAAACAAAAAATGCACCACATCACCGTCTTTAACAATATACTGCTTGCCTTCAAGGCGTAATTTACCTGCTTCTTTTGCGCCTTGTTCGCCTTTGCAGCGAATGAAATCATCAAACCCAATGACCTCGGCGCGAATAAAGCCGCGCTCAAAATCAGTGTGGATGACGCCGGCAGCTTGTGGGGCAGATGCGCCTTTTAGAATGGTCCAGGCGCGGACTTCTTTGACCCCTGCGGTGAAATAGGTGTGTAAACCCAGTAAATCGTAGCCTGCACGAATCACGCGGTTTAAGCTGGGCTCGGTGAGGCCTAAGGCTTCCATGAACTCTTGGCGGCTTTCGTCATCTAATTCAGACAGCTCTGCTTCGGTTTTTGCACACAAGGCGACCACTTGAGCGCCCTCGGCGGCTGCGTGCTTTTGTACGGCTTCTAGTAAGGGATTTTGGGTGAGGCTTTCATCTTGAATATTGGCAATATATAAAACAGGTTTAAGGGTTAATAAAAACAAGCGCTTAACAATAGCGAGCTCTTCTTCATTCAGAGAAAGCGTACGTGCAGGAATCCCTTGGTTGAGGCTTACTTTTATTTTCTCAAGCGTGGCTTGTTCAAGGACCCCCTCTTTATTGCCACTTCTGGCTAATTTTCCACATTTAAGTAAGGCTTTTTCAATGGTATCGAGATCGGCCAAGGCTAATTCGGTATGAATGGTTTCAATGTCTGATATCGGATTGACGCGGCCTTCAACATGAACGACGTCGTTATCTTCAAAACAGCGAACCACATGGGCAATGGCATCGGTTTCGCGAATGTTGGCTAAAAATTGATTGCCAAGGCCTTCGCCGGTTGACGCACCTTTAACTAAGCCTGCAATATCGACGAATTGCATGGTGGTGGGGACAACGCGCTGCGGATTTACAATTGCACTCAGTTGGTCAAGTCTCGGATCAGGCATATTCACGACGCCAATATTAGGCTCAATGGTGCAAAATGGATAGTTTGACGCCTCAATCCCTGCTTTGGTGAGGGCGTTAAACAGGGTTGATTTTCCAACATTAGGAAGCCCGACAATACCGCAAGTAAAACCCATTACTGATCCTTATTTGGTGAGGTGTGTAAAATTTGCATTGCTTTAGACCATTCACCTTGTAGGGCAAAAGGCAGAAATACCATTGAGTGTTCAATGGCTGTATTAATCATGAGTCTATCATGTTTTGAGGGTGCATTTAAGACATAATGGTGCACTTCCTCGCGTTGCCCCGGGTGGCCAATGCCAATTCGCAGGCGATGAAATGCGGCGGTGCCAAGATGTTGAATGATGTCACGCAGCCCATTGTGCCCGCCATGTCCGCCATCGGCTTTGAGCTTAATGGTCCCGACGGGCAAGTCTAAGTCATCATGGACGATGAGGATGTCGGCTGGGGTTAATTTAAAATAATCGGTGATGCGACGTACACTGAGCCCACTGAGGTTCATGTATGAAGCCGGCGTAAAGGTCAAGCAAGGTAATTGCTGAATTTGAATTGAAGACAGTGTACCTTGTAATTTTTTTTCTTCTTTGGTTGTGCCCGCATAGTCTTGCAGCAAGGCATCGATGAACCAAGCCCCCGCGTTATGCCGGGTCTGCTCGTATTCAGCGCCGGGGTTACGTAAACCGATGATGAGTTTTAGGGGCATGGTGTGTTTTATCGACTTATGGTTTACGTGATGCTCAACTTTTGATCCGATACAATCCGAGCCGCGACCGTTAGGGAGCGGAAGTTTTAATAATTCCGTTCCCTAACGGTCGTGGCTCGGTTAAATTGAGCGAAAAGTTGAGAATGACACGGGTTTGTAAGTTGGGCCAAGGCCCAACCTACATCTTTATTCCTTTTCTTCTTCCTCAGACGCATCAGCCTGATCATCACCAGCTTCAGCACCTTCTTCCGCCGCTTCACCTTCAGCACCTTCTTCACCTTCAACCTCTTCAACTTCGGGTTCAGGTTCTTGAATCACTTTCGGTAAATGAATACTCACAACAGGGTAGTCATGGTTTTCTTCGGTGACATCAATGGTTAACGCGACATCTTTAGGTAAAACAACTTGAGACAAATGGATAACATCGTCTAAATTTAATCCGCCAACATCGACTTCAATGAAAGCCGGTAAGTCTTTTGCTTTACAACGGACTTCAATTTGGGTCATGGTGTGGTTTAAAATCCCACCGGTTGTTAGCCCTGGTGCATCGTCTTCATTGATAAAATGAATCGGAATATGTTTAACCAGGATATCTTGCGCAGAAATACGTTGGAGATCCATATGAAGAATAATTGGTCGATAAGGATGTCGATGTAAATCTTTTAATATGACGTGTTCGACACGTTTATCGATGCGAACATCAAAGACAGAGGCATAAATTCGCTCATTTTCGAGTGCGCGAATGATTTTATGGTGATCAAATGTGACGGGTTCAGGTTTTTTTTCTCCGCCATAAATGATGCCGGGTACTTTGTTTTCTAAACGACGTAGGCGGCGGCTCGCACCTTTCCCCATGTCCGTACGTACCTGGGCTTCTAGAACGATTGTAGTCATTAAATTTTACTCCAAAAAGGTCATATTTTTGCACTGTGCGACCCAGTGCAAACCCCGTTTTTTGTGACAACTGGGGAGAAAGATTATACATGACATTAATTTGAACTTGAAGAGTTCCGCGTAATTTCATAGAATACGCCACTATTATTATGCTTAAGTGTAGCTCGTGGGAGAAGAATGATGTATGCAGTGATACAAACAGGTGGTAAACAATACCGTATTAAAGAAGGTGATCGACTCAAAATTGAAACCCTTTCTCATGAAGTTGGTGAAGAAATCAACTTTGACCAAGTCTTATTGATTGGTGAAGGGGAGTCCGTTGTGTGCGGAACGCCTTATGTTGCCAATGCAATCGTCAAGGCAACTGTTTTAGAACAGGGTCGACATAAAAAAATTCGTATTATTAAATTTAGACGAAGAAAGCACCACATGAAAAAAATGGGACATCGACAAAATTATACACAAATCGAAATCTTGTCGATTTCAAAATAAAGTAGATAGCTAGAGGTATAGAGACATGGCAACAAAAAAAGCGGGCGGGAGTACGCGCAATGGGCGCGATTCGAATCCTAAGTATTTAGGGGTCAAGCGGTATGGTGGCCAACGTGTTTTAGCCGGTGAAATCATCGTGCGTCAACGTGGCACTAAGTTTCATCCTGGGGTCAACGTGGGATGTGGGCGTGATCATACCTTGTATGCAAAAGCTGCTGGGATTGTAAAATTTATTATAACAGGGGCAAAGCGCAGACAATATGTGACGATTGTCGCTGAAGCATAGATGACACACTAATGCGATTTGTCGATGAGGCTGTGATTACCGTTGAAGCAGGCAGTGGCGGCCGAGGTTGCTTGAGTTTTAGACGAGAAAAATTTATCCCGCGTGGGGGTCCTAACGGCGGGGATGGGGGTGATGGCGGGTCCATCTTTCTGGTCGGCAACAATGATCTGAATACCTTGGTTGATTTTCGTTACCAGCGCCGTTATCAAGGCGAAAATGGTCAAGCGGGCATGGGCGGCAATTGTACCGGCAAGAAAGGCGACGATTGTTTGATTCAGGTTCCAGTCGGGACCGTGGTTCATGATGAAGAAACCGGCTTATGCCTAGGTGACATCAAAGAACACGGTGAAACCTTACTGGTTGCTCAAGGTGGCTTTCATGGCCTTGGCAATACCCGTTACAAAAGCAGTGTGAATCGAACGCCTCGTCAAACCTCGCCAGGCTCACCTGGCGATCTCAGGGTCTTGCGTTTAGAGCTGCGCGTGTTAGCAGATGTGGGTTTACTGGGGTTACCCAATGCGGGTAAATCAACCTTAGTGAGCACGGTGTCGAGTGCGAAGCCTAAAATTGCCGATTATCCGTTTACAACGCTTTACCCCGCATTAGGCGTGGTCCGCGTTGGCGCTTATCGTAGCTTTGTGATGGCAGATATTCCTGGCCTGATAGAAGGTGCAGCAGAAGGCGCAGGTCTAGGTCATCGCTTTTTAAAGCATTTATCGCGAACGTGTTTATTGTTACACATGGTTGATATTGCCCCCATCGATGGCAGTACACCTGTTCAATCGATTCGAGTGATTCAAGAAGAATTACGTCGCTACGATCCCGAACTCGCCGAAAAGCCTTGCTGGTTGGTTTTTAATAAAACTGATTTACTGGTGGATGATGAGAGCGTACAAAAAATTGTAGATGAAGTTGTCAAAGAACTGTCCTGGACAGACCCGGTGTTTAAGATTTCAGCAGCAACGGGGGTAGGGACAGATGCGTTATGTCAGGCATTAATGGTTGAGATTGAGCGTAAGCCGGAATAATTTTTTATGTTTTTTTTAAAAAAAGAAGACGGGTGCTTGAGCCAATTGAAGATACACCTCTCTTAGTGAGTCGGTCTCGCGAAATTTCAAAACCCAGTATTCCGACGTCCCGCGGCTTGACCGCGGGATCTAGGGATCGCCCTAAAGAAATGGTTAGAGTCAAATCTGAAAAAAATTACAGCCCCACATTGTTGAGATTGTGTTGTGACGTCATGGGCGAGATTCTGAATTATTTACCTGAAGATGATTGCAAAACGGTGTGTGCTACTTCTTTTGAGTTTAACGAGAGTTGGTATGCCGGTAGATTGATAGAGCGAACCATTCGTGATGTGCTCAGGCCTTATCAAGCCATACAGCGACAGGATAGATACGGTACGATGTTTGCTATGAGCTCTATTTCTCTTACACCGTTAGATAAGGTGGCACTACCAAGCCGTGCACTTTTGAGACTTTTTGAACATACGGAAAGATTGGACGAACATGATATCGGTAAGTTGCGTGAATTGAGTGTAAAATTTGAGCGCTTACAAAATGAGATGATGGCAAGCAGAGCGCGAGCCTCATTTTGGATGGCTCCGGCGGGGCATTGTCTAATGAAAGTAGCGACGGGACTCATCGTAATGGGATGGGTTTTTATATTTATGTTGACTAAAAGCCCATATTGCACGGAGATGGTCAATAATGGCACTCAAACATCAAATGCGACCAATATCACTCAGGTTAAGTCGGGTGAAATTCAATCTAGATGTTCTTATATTCTTGTTTCATATCTGCTATTAAATGGAATCATCGCTTCATTTTGGCTCGGTATGGGTAAATATGCATATTCTGTATCTTGGCGATCTAATTTAACAAAGCCTCCTATCACACCAAGCGCATTGCAGTTGGCACTTCAAGCCATTGTAGAATTTAAATCTACACTAGATGATAAACTATCTGTTTTTGACGAAGACGAACCTGTGCCGCAACTTGGTGTGGGTTGGGGGTCGTTGTAGGGTGGACAAAGGAGCCCCACGCAGATCCCGCCGATTAATAAAAAACATTGGGCGACGTGCCCACCGGTAGCTCGGAGCCACCGGTGGGCACGTCGCCGAGGGTTTTTAGCCATTAGGTGGTTTATTGCTAGGCTCCTTTGCCCACCCTACAACGCTACTTGTTGTCCTCGAAGAAAACCAATTAAAGGCTGAATCCCTTCACCCAGCGCATTTAAGTGTATCAGCGCACCTTGAAACGCCTCATGAATCTGTCTATTGAGCGTAGGCTTATCATATAACGTCGCAAAGGTTTGTTTTTCATTGGCCTGGTCAGACGCATGCCCTTTGCCGAGTTTGTCGGGGTGATAGGCATCAAGATAATCATCTTGCATTTGAAACGCCAAACCAAATGATTGTGCAAACGCCAGTAGGGGCGCGCTCATCGCCTGTTGTTTTTCTGGCGAGCACACTTGAAGAGGCAGTTGCACACAGGCTTGAATTAATTCCGCTGTTTTCAGGTGGTGAATTAAATTAAGACGAGCAAGCGGCAGAGGCGTTTTTTGCGATAATTCGCTTAAATCAAGGCTTTGCCCACTGATCATGCCCGCGGGTCCACTGGCACGTAGCAAGATGTGAATCATGTTTAATACATCAGATGGCGCAATCGTTTGAGGTGATCCTTCGATTAAGCTCGAAAAAGCCAAGGCATGGAGCGCGTCACCGGTTAAAATCGCCGTTGCTTCATCAAAGGCTTTATGACAGCTGAGACGTCCTCTTCTAAAATCATCGTCATCCATGGCAGGTAAATCATCATGTACCAGTGAATAAGTATGCATCAGCTCAATGGCGAGTGCCATAGGATTAAGGATGTCTTCTGGGAGCTGGAGAACCTCACCGGTTAAGTAAACCAACTGAGGTCTCAGACGTTTTCCGCCTGGAAAGAGTGCATACTCAATGGCTTCGCGAATACGTGCAGCGGGGATGGTTTGTGTTTGGATAAACCGTCCTAGTAACTCATTAAAATGGTTCATCATGGGGTTTATCCAGAGAAGGGGGTGTGATGTCGTGGCTATTGAGTAATTTTTCCATTTTAGTTTGCGCGTCACTGAGATTTTTTTGACATAATCTAGCTAGTTTAATACCTTGCTCAAACTGTTTCATGGCATCTTCTAGGGGAATGTTGCCCTTTTCTAGGGATTCAACAATCTGCTCTAGCGTAGCTAGTTGATCTTCAAATGTGTTTTTCTTGCTCATAACGGGCGTGAGGTGAATTCAATGTGCGGGTACTTTATCTGATTTTTGTTTGGGTGTCAGTGCATCCAGAATGCCGACGTCACGCGGCTTGTCCGCGGGATCCAGAAAACTTCACCTCTCAAGGAGTACATATGTAGCTTTTGCGTAACTACCCAGGTACACGTCATCCTGAGCGCCAGCGAAGGATCCCCCCTAGCTAGCAATGTGCTAATTAGCAGGAGATCCTTCGCTGGCGCTCAGGATGACGTGGGGAGTTACGCTTTTGCGAGATGAGCCAATTTGTATTTTGAAGTCAAGTCGGTATATACTTCCATTATGGAACCATTTTGGACCAAAATATCATGGCTACACTAACCATTAAAAATGTACCTGAATTGCTTTATAAAGAACTGAAACAAAAAGCAGCGAACAATCATCGCAGTTTAAATAGTGAGGCGATTGTGAGTTTGTTACACGCCGTTCATCAACCTAGCGTGTCTGCTTCGACCGTTTTATTGAAGGCGCGTGAACTGCGCGTGAAAGAAAATATCAGTATTAAACTTAACGACAAAATCATTCATGACGCAAAAAATGAAGGCCGCTCATGATTATTGTTGATACCAATATTTTAGTCTACTTGTATATTCAAGGCGAATATACCGCCTCGGTTGAGCTGTTGTTAGATGTTGATTCTACATGGGTTGCCCCGTTGTTATGGCGCTCTGAATTTAGAAATGTTCTAGCCTTGTATATTCGTAAAAAAATCATTTCTGTCGATCATGCAATGAATATCATGACGCAAGCTGAAGCTTTAATGGCAGAAAATGAGTATCAACCTTCTTCTGCTATGGTCCTTGAGTTGGTTCATCAGTCTCAATGCTCCGCTTATGATTGTGAATTTGTCAGTTTGGCAAAGCAGTTTGAGGTCCCACTGATCACACAAGATAAAAAAATAAGTGCTGAATTTCCGCGCTATACGACGACATTAAAAGATTTTCTTCGGTTAAAAAATCAAGTATAACCGAAATGGAACACTAGAATGTCTCACCGGAGAAAACATGCCAGCCCCTAGTTTTTTTATTCCTCTACCCGTCGCCTTTGAACAGGCAGTCACACAACCTCTGAAAAACATTATTTATGGGGTAGCGCTTTCTTCTGAACACCCTTTACCGCCCTTACTGATAAAACAAATCAATGATGAGACAAAATTGCCAGGTTCTCAGCGTGTGTTTGTGAGTAATGTGTCAGCAATTCAATGTGAGGCGATTGCAGCAGAGCTTGATCCAACCGGCCGGGTGTTTCATCAAGCAGCGGCACTCGCTGCAGCAACCAACGCTTATCATGCCTCTATTTTGCTGGTCGATTGTGTGAGTCAAGAAACACCGGGTACGGCTTATCATCGTGTCAAAGATTCAAGTTATGTGGGACGACATCATCGCTGCCCGCTTGAAGTTAAATCCATTTTAGCGGTTTTAATGACCGCACAATTTTTTGCGACGAGCCGGAAGCAAGATACGCATGAGCTGAGAATTGTTCATTGGGACCGCGCCGTTTTATCACTGTTATGGGAGTTTTATTGGTGTAATCGGTTTTTTATACCTAAACGCGTCTCGCTAAGCTTTCATCATGTGGCGAATCAGCAGTTATCCGCATTTGGTGACGTAATCGTCGGATTAGGTGACATCAATGAACAGTATGCTCACCTCATTCGATCTATGATCTGGTTATCGGGTGCAACTGATTTTGAGTATCGTGATGCAGAGCCATTAAGACCTATTGATGTGTCACATTTAACCGACGATATTCTGCAATCACCCATCGTTGAGCTCAATTTATTTGATGTGGACCGCACGCTGTTTAATCCAAACGTGGACGCATTGCTTTTGCAGAAGCCTGAGTGTCAACAAGTCGACTGTGACATGCTGATAGAGGGGAATGCGCCCTTGATCGAACATTTGGAACAATCAGCTCACCTGAGCAGTTGGAGAATGGCCGGGAATTTTTCTTCGCGCCAATGTAAATGGATTGATGAAGCGAATGAGGAGCTCATGCTCCGGGTGCCTGGTCAGGATGAACGCGTGCTAGTGCGCGTCGGCTCTTGTTTTAAGGTGTTAAAGGACTTTGCACACAGTCAGGATTTGTTATTTTCATTTTTTTCACTCACCGATTGTATGAATCATCTGCCTATAGGCACGACATATCGTCGTTTATTAAAGTCCTTTGAGCAAGGGCCACATGCACTTTGTCCGTTTGAAAAGCATAAAATTTTGTTGTTGTTAGGGCATGTATTGTATACTTATCAGGTGTTGCCCCCCACATCACGATTATCGGTGAATGTGTTTGAAGATGATTATGATATTCTTGAACGCTTGTCTGAGGTGTTTGAATTCCATCCTGTTTTCCCACGGGATACACCAATTAACTTCTATCATTCGATTGGAAAAGAGGTTCATTTGTATAAATCCATTGTTTCAAAAGGGAACGTGCGCCCGATGAGTTTAAAATCCATTCCCACGGTAGCGGCGGCAGCGTCATCCCAGATTGCACAATTTCTAGAATCCATACATGATCCGCTGGTCGTGCAGGAGGATTTAGAGTTATATTGTGCGCGGCCTTTTAGTTTGACGGATGAAACCTTGTCTTCTTTCTTGGATCCAGCTGACTTGAGTCTGGCCGAACCGGAACCAGTGCGGCATCGAGATGCACCAGCGCCTGATGAGGTGGCGCAGCCTAGACGTACTCGCCCACCTTTGGCACCCATCAATCTATCGATAAGTAGAGGCCCCGGATCGTGACTAAACGCGAAAAATCAAAAACCAGCTATGTGTGTCAAGCCTGTGCGGCAAACTATACGCAATGGGCTGGGCATTGTGGTCAATGTGGCGCTTGGAACTCACTGATTGAAACCCAAGTGGTTGCGAAATCGTCACGATCGGCCTCTTATGCGCAAGCAAAATCAGCAGTTATTTTAGCAACAGACGTGAGTATCAAGAACGAGCATCGGGTTGACTGTGGCTTATCTGAATTAAATCGGGTGTTAGGTGGGGGGCTAGTCGATGGTTCGGTGGTGCTCATAGGTGGAGATCCGGGCATTGGGAAATCAACACTATTGATACAAACGCTGGCTTTTTTGTCTGCCAGTCAGTCGGTGCTTTATGTGACTGGAGAAGAATCATTACAACAGGTAGTGTTAAGAGCTAAACGCCTGCAGTTGGATGTGAGTACACTCCATTTGTTAGCTGAGACACAAATGGATACGATTTTATCCCATGTTCATCAACTCAAGCCGCGCGTAGTGGTGATTGACTCAATTCAAACCCTATTTTCTGAAGCATTGAGTGCTTCCGCAGGCTCGGTGAGTCAGGTGAGAGAATGTGCCGGTGAACTCGTGCGCTTTGCTAAACATCATGAAACCGCGGTTTTTTTAATCGGTCATGTGACCAAAGAAGGGGCGATAGCCGGGCCCCGTGTGCTTGAGCATATGGTCGATTGTGTGCTCTATTTTGAGGGCGAGCGCGATAGTCGTTTTCGGGTGATTCGCGCCATTAAAAATCGTTTCGGTGCAGTGAATGAACTTGGCATGTTTGCCATGACTGAAAAAGGTCTCAAAGCGGTGGGTAACCCTTCGGCCATGTTTTTATCACGCAGCCCTGTGCCTACACCTGGGAACGTCACGTTTGTGAGCTGGGAAGGGTCGCGGCCTATTTTGGTTGAGGTTCAAGCTTTGGTTGATCAAGCCTATGGTCCGCCTAAGCGCGTATCTGCGGGCTTAGAGGGCAATCGCTTAAGTATTTTACTGGCGGTGTTACATCGTCATGCGGGGATTGCAAGTTACGATCAAGACGTCTTTTTGAATGTGGTGGGTGGCGTAAAAATCACAGAAGCCGCCAGCGATTTAGCACTTTTGATGGCCATTGTGTCTAGCTTAAAAAATCAGGTGATGGACCTTAAAACGGTGGTATTTGGTGAAATTGGCTTATCTGGAGAGGTGCGTCCTGTCCAGCAAGGACAAGAGCGCTTAAAAGAAGCGGCTAAGCACGGTTTTAAAAGAGCCATCGTGCCGCTTGGGAATGTGCCCAAACAAACGCAGGGGTTGGAGCTTGAGATTATAGGTGTCCAATCGATTCGTGAAGTGTTTGACTTCACGTCATCCCGAATATCCGACAGCTGAATATCCGACAGCACGAAATCCGAGCCGCGACCGTTAGGAAGCGGAAGTTTTAACAGTTCCGCTCCCTAACGGTCGCGGCTCGGATTTCCGAGTGTTGCGGATATTCGGGATGACGTATACTGCTATAAAGGATATACTTCGCTTCTTATTGTTTTTAAGTAAAAGGAAAGCCAGATGCCGATTTACGAGTATCATTGTCGGGCCTGTGGTCATGATTTTGAAGTATTGCAAAAAATAACAGATAGTGAAATTCCGGTTTGTACTCAATGTGGGCAAGCAGAAGTTGATCGGTTGGTCTCTGCTGCTGCATTTCAATTAAAAGGCACCGGTTGGTATGCCACTGATTTTAAAAATCCGCAAACCAAACCTACTGCTGCGAGTGCTTCAAAAGTAGCGGCCTCAGAGGGCGTTAAAACGGAAGCAAAACCAGGGACTCAAGCAGCACCGGCCGGGTCAAGTGAGCCTGCTGCTCAAAAAAAGACAAGTGTAGAGAAAGAGGGTTGAGATGAGAACGCATGCGTGTACAGACATCAATGAACACCAGTTAG
The DNA here is from genome assembly GCA_026399205.1 of Gammaproteobacteria bacterium. GTDB lineage: Bacteria > Pseudomonadota > Gammaproteobacteria > Legionellales > Legionellaceae > 2-12-FULL-37-14. Next base: position 7,547 of record JAPLRL010000061.1, on the reverse strand, counting down.
GTGAGACGGTAACGATTTGCGGTTGGGTACATAGCCGTCGTGATCATGGTGGGCTGATTTTTGTGAATATTCGCGATCGATCTGGCATCGTTCAAGTGATTTTTGAGCCTGAGCAGGCTGAATTGTTAGCCTCAGCGCTGACGTTGCGCCTGGAGTCCGTCGTTTGTATTGAAGGCCTGGTGCGGTTACGGCCTGAATCGATGGTGAATGCGGCAATGAAAACCGGTCATATCGAACTCTTGGGTCGCGCACTTACCATTTTAAATTTTTCAAAACCCCTGCCGTTTTTACCTGATGACTTACAAGTGGTGAGTGACGATGTGCGTTATCAATATCGTTATATTGATTTACGTCGCCTCGATATGCAGGCTAACTTGCGTTTACGCCATGAGCTCAATCACTTGATACGAGGCTATTTGCATGATCTAGGATTGATGGAAATTGAAACCCCTATTCTGACCAAGGCAACGCCTGAAGGCGCGCGAGACTATTTAGTTCCTTCCCGGGTGCATAAAGGAAAATTTTATGCATTACCACAGTCCCCGCAATTATTTAAACAGTTGTTGATGGTGTCTGGGTTTGAAAAATATTATCAAATTGTGCGTTGTTTTCGGGATGAAGATTTGCGCGCCGACAGACAACCTGAGTTTACTCAGTTAGATATTGAGCTCTCATTTACCACAGAACTTGAGGTTCAAACCTTGATTGAAGGGTTAATCCGCCTGGTGTTTGACAAGCTGATTCAGGTCACCTTACCTGAGGTATTTCAGCGCATGAGTTATGATGAAGCCATGCGGCGGTTTGGGAGCGATAAACCGGACTTACGGATCCCCCTAGAATTAGTTGATATTGCTGATATTGTCAAAGATGAGGATTTTGCGGTGTTTAAATCAGCCGCGAATGACCCAGCTGGACGGGTTGTGGCCTTAAGGCTGCCCAAAGGCAGCCAGTTGAGTCGTAAACAGCTCGATGGTTATACTGAATTTGTAGCAAAATATGGCTCGAAAGGGCTTGCCTATTTAAAAGTTAATGCCTTAGACAAAGGGCTGGAAGGCGTTCAGTCCTCCATTTTGAAATATCTATCCGAACACAGTGTGATGGCGATTTTGAAGGCGGTGCAAGCGCAAAATGAAGATTTAATTGTCTTTGGCGCGGGTCCTGCGAGCGCTGTGAATGAATCGATGGGAGCGTTGCGGGTTAAATTTGCGCATGATTTTGAACTGTTTCAGTCTGCCTGGGCTGTATTATGGATTGTAGACTGGCCTTTATTTGAACAAGACCCCGAGACCCATGTGTTGCAGGCTGCACATCATCCTTTTACGTCCCCTGCCGTATTAGATGAGCAGCGCTTGCGAGAAGCGCCCGAAAAACAATATGCCAAGGCGTATGATATCGTCATCAATGGCTATGAAATCGGGGGCGGCTCCATTCGAATTCATCAACGCGAGCTTCAACAAGCTATTTTTGATTTATTAAACATCGGTGCTGAAGAAGCGAAAGAGAAATTCGGCTTTTTACTGGAAGCGTTAGAGTGTGGGTGCCCGCCGCATGGGGGGATTGCGTTAGGGATAGACCGCTTAGCCATGTTACTGACAGGCTCGCCTTCTATTCGCGAGGTGATCGCATTCCCTAAAACACAATCAGCAACGTGTTTGCTCACGCAAGCACCTACGGCCATTGCGGATAAAGCCTTGGTGGAATTGGGGATTGGGGTAAAAAACAATACGCTTTAGGAGTGAAGAGCATCCGTAGGGTGGGCAAAGGAGCCCTGCACTGAACCAACGAGTTGCTGGTGCTTCCGGCGACGTGCCCACCGGTGGCTCGGAGCGTTCGAACAGCACCGAGCGGCGGTGGACACGTCGCCTGAACTTTTTCAGTTAATCGGTGGGCTCAAAGCTAGGCTCCTTTGTCCACCCTACGATATCTACTTAACAAGGAGAACAAACCTTGCGTTTATTACTTCATTGCCTAGGCTGCCTACTCGCGTTCAGCGCTCTCGCGAACGATATCAGTCAACAGCGTTTTGAATACCTTGTTCAACAAAAAAATAATTTGCTTCAATCCATTGATACAGAGAAAAGAGCGACGCATCATTCGACGAGTAGCGTCGAATTAAAACAGCTATATTTGGACAATGAAGAAAAACTGACGACGATTCATACCAAAATACAGAGCTTACAGTTTCAAATTGATAATCAAAAAAGCCAATTACTTGCCTTGGCGGATCGTTTAAAAGCCTTTCAAAAATCTTCTACGCATTTTGTATCTAACATTCATATTGAACAAAAGCTGTTGGAAATACAGTCAGAATATGTGATGGGGAAAAAAAATGTTGATTTATTAGAGGGTAACCTCAGTCTTGCTTATGAATATGAAGCTGTGGTGTTGAAAACCCATCAGCAACTTTATCTTGCGATTGCCTTATCGCAACGTGACAAAGAATTAGCACGCTTACAAGAGGAGCATGCCGCCCTTAATGGTGTGTTAAAACAGCTTTATATGCGGGGAATAGAATTAGAACGTGGCGAACAACAACAGCAACCTACGTCCGGCGCTTTGTCTGCAGAAACCAGCGCTAACATTGTATTGAATGATCAAGCCATTGATCTCACTCAACTGAAATTAGCAAAGCTCGATTTAAATAAAAAATGGGTCGAAGCGGCCTATTTACTTAAAAAAGAACCCAGTATGGCCACATTGGAAGGGGTGAGTGAGATTTATAAAAAAGGCACGATTGCGTTGTCGAAACAAGAAGGGGTATTAAAAAAACAACAAGCTCGGTTACTAGCTGAGCGTACGCAGATGACGACGCCTGCGTTAGATAAAACCTATCATGAGATCTTGAGTGAAATTAAAGCGCAAATTCAAGATACAGCGATTCAGCAACAAATTTTACAAGAAGATTTAGAAAATGATGAGGTGATTCTCAGTAAACAGTTATCGCTGCGTTCGAGATTTCCTGATTTGCGACCTGCGAGTTGGCCCACTATTTTTTGGTCTATTTGCCAAATTCCCCATTTATTTTATCAGTATGTTAAAAACTTAACATACAAAGTGTATGAAAACATGGTTTGGCAAGATTGGCAAACTCATCTGTTTTTGGTGGGCATGATTTTTTCTGTAGGCTTGTGTGGCGCGATTGCGCGTATTTTTTTAACCATGCAATTAAAGGGGATTACCCCGACGCGATTGACGGCCAGGGTCTATCATGGTGTGCTACTTTTAGCGTATCAAAATGTGCCTTATTTTTTATGTTTATTAATTTTTTGGATTATTTTTTATCAAAATGGCATGGCCTATTCGGCCTATCAGCTGTTATTTAATCTCATCTGGGTGTTTATTTTTTTTAGAAATTTACAATTGATTTCACAATTGGTTTTTTTAGATAAAGTGTCTGAACACTTTGGGCATGATGTAAAAATATATCAGCGTACAAGGTGGTTGTTAATTGCGGGTGGCTTATCGACTGCACTCATGGTGTTGAGCCATCAATTTCCATTGAGTGATTTTATGCAAGCGCTGTTTAATCGCTTATTTATGCTGTTTTTATGGGTTGTGTCTATCGCGATTTGGCGAAGTAAAGAGGTGATTACGCATTTACTGCTGCCGATATTAAAAAACCAGAAGCGCTATGTGATCAAAATGGCCTTGATTTTGTTGACGCTATTGCCTGCAACTTTGTTGACGACTGCGGTGATTGGCTTATGTGGCTATAATAATTTGGCATGGAGCTTGAGCCAGTATCAAGCGCAATTGCTAATCTTGGTTGCGTTGTATGTTTTGGTGAGAGGGCTTTTAATTGATGCTTTAGAAATGCTTTCAGAGTGGATGATTGTGTCTTTATACAACGGATGGTTGTGGATTGAGGTTTTTTTAAAGCCACTCGATAAGGTCTTAAGATTGATTTTGTTTTTATCCATGCTGTGGTTTTTTTGTTATATCATCGAGGAAGCGACGGCGGTTTCTGTAATGAAAACCCTGTCACATTTTTTGCATTACGAGCTTTTCAATTCACCTGGGGTCGATATTACACCAGAAAGTGTACTGGCATTTTTAGTGCTGGGGGCTTTTTTTACCTGGCTTGCAAAATGGACTAGAGAGTTTTGTTACCGCTGGGTTTATCACCATGCCAGCGATGTGGGTATTCGTAATAGTTTATCCGTTTTTACACAATATGCCGTGATTGTGGTTGGCGGGTTTATTACCTTACGGGTACTGGGGTTTGATTTTACGGGACTATCTTATGTCTTAGGCGGTCTTGCAGTGGGCATGGGGTTTGGGTTACGTGATTTTGCAAATAATATTGTTGGCGGGTTGATTTTATTAATTGAACGCCCGGTACGAGAGGGGGATTTAATTACCCTTGGGGAGCATGAAGGAAGAGTCGCCCACATTGGCATTCGCTCGATGCGGGTGTGCTCCTGGGATAATATGGAAGTGCTCATTCCCAATTCAGAAACATTTAGCAAACCCTTCATCAATTGGACACATCAAGATAGTATTGTCAGAACAGTGATTCCTTTTAAAGTCAATCGTGACGACTCTCCAGAACTGGTACAGCAGATTATTTTAGATATTCTAGCGATCACACCCGAGGTCTTGCCTCACCCTGAGCCCCAAGCTTTTTTAACGCAAATTGATGAGGCGCTGATGGGGTTTGAAGCCCGCTATTTCATTAACGTGAATGTTCATACCCGTTTCGCAGTTCGCTCAAAAATCTTATTTGCAATTCTAGACAAATTTAAAGAAAAAGGCATCAGAGCCCCCATTCCGCCGATGCAAGTCGAGATAACGGAGAAACCCTAGGGTGGATAAAGCCTGCTTACTCAAAAAAGCCCTCTCCCTAGAGGGTCTCAGTTTTCGACAATTAGCCATAAGCTTAAATTGCACCATCCCAGAAACACCAGTCATGCGCAAAGGGTGGGCAGGTCAAGCCATTGAGCGGTATTTGGGTGGCAACGCCTCAACCCACGCCGGCCCTGATTTTGCTACCCTCGGGATAGAATTAAAAACCTTACCCGTGAACACCGCAGGTCGACCCTCAGAATCAACGTTTATCAGCACAATCCCGATGCTCAGTTTACACCAAGAAACTTGGGAGACCTCAACCTGCTTTGCCAAGTTACGTCAAATTTTATGGGTGCCGATAGAGGGCAAAGGACCTGTGGCATTTTCAGAAAGACGTATTGGTCGCGCCATTTTGTGGTCGCCCAGCTTAGCAGATCAACAGATTTTAAAACAAGATTGGTTAGAGCTAACCAACATGATATTACTAGGGCGTTTAAACGAGTTACACGCAGGCTTTGGGCGCTATTTACAGGTCAGGCCAAAAGCGGCTAATGGCAAAGTGCTTCGTCATGCGTTTGATGAAGAGGGCAGTAAACAGCTGACACTGCCACGAGGATTTTATTTGCGGGCGCGGTTTACAGAAGCCGCTGTGCTCAGTCAGTCAGCGCCCGATGTATCGGAGCCGTGACCGTTAGGGAGCGGAGCTTTTAAAACTTCCGCTCCCTGACGGTCGCGGCTCGGATTTATTGAGTCATGCTTAAAAGGGGCGGTCTTTCGGAACTTCTTCTCGTAGGCGTACTAAATAATGGCTGCTGTGAGGCTTCATCAGGACTGATTGGGGGGTGTGGTGCCTTGTAACTGGAGAGGTGGTTTTGTAACACATCGTATGTTTCCAACATGTTGCCTAATAAAACCTCTTGAATTTGATCATAAATTCTCAGGGTATTGCATTCATATTGTTCCAAGAGATCAAGTGCCACATCGTCCGGTTTGTTTCTTGCGGCCATGCCAACTAAGTCATTGGAAAATCCAACCTCAATGAAGCGAGTCAGTGTTAATGTCTTTGCGCCAATCGTGTAAATGTATTCCCTCCGTCCTTCGGGGTGTGAAAAAAGATAAGAAAGCACTGGCGCGGTTAATAAATCAGCGATGCTTTCATTCAGCAGTATATACCGGCATAAGGCTTCAAAATTATAAAAAGCACCATAGATCTTCATAATCTCTGCAAGCTCTGCTTTGAGAGATTCAACCGCTTCTTTTACTTCTGGTGAGGGGGCGGATGTAGGCATTTCTTTGAGCTGCTGGAGTTCTTCTGAAATTGTTGGCATGGTTTGTCACTGTCCTGATTTATTCATGTGCTCGTGCGCGATTATACGGCGTTTTATTAAAATTAAAAGCATTTGTTGTGTCCGTACGCAGTATAGGTTCATAATCACTTCGTTAACCTATTTTATACGAGCGGATTATGTCTGAAAAACCACATCAAGATTATTACAGCATTATGGGGCTCAGTCGGGATGCTTCTGAGAAAGACATCAAAATGGCTTATCGTCGATTGGCACGAAAGTATCATCCTGATCTGAATAAAGAAGCTGATGCAGAAGAAAATTTTAAAGCCTTAGGACAAGCCTATGAGGTCTTAAAAGATAAAACTAAACGCGCTGCCTATGATCAATATGGCGAGCATTGGGAGCAACCACAGCACGCCCAACAACAGTCTTCCCATCAGTCTCATCACTATCAACAGCAGTCAGGTGGCCCGGGCTTTGACATGGACGATGATTTTTTGGCATCGCTATTTGGTCATCGACGTCAGGCTCATGCACCTCAAGCAGGACAAGATTATCATGCCAATATCACCTTGACGCTTGAAGAAGCATTTAAGGGGACCACGCGGCAAATGGATATTCCTTTGCAGCATATCGGAGCGGATGGACAAATCGTAACCCACACACAACCCTTGAAGGTGAATATTCCAGCAGGCGTGAAGCAAGGTCAAAAGATTCGTGTCCCCGAACAAGGTGCAGCAGGGGTCAACAAAGGGCCTCGAGGCCATCTTTATTTGACGATTCATTTTCATAAACATCATCTGTATGAAGTCAAAGAAAGAAATATTTATCTCACTTTACCAATTACCCCATGGGAAGCCGCGTTAGGGACGACCATTAAAACGCCAACCCTTGCAGGTCCTGTCGATTTAAAAATCCCACCCGGATCACAAAGCGCACAAAAACTGCGTTTAAAAGGGCGAGGGCTCCCCGGAAAAACGCCAGGTGACCAACTGATTATCCTTAAAGTCATCGTGCCACCTGCAGACAGTGAGGCGGCAAAGAAACTGTATGAAGACATGGCGCAAACCATGGCTTTTAATCCTCGCACCCATTTGGGAGTTTAACGATGCAAAGCAAACTCACATTGAATGCAGTTATTGTTGATGAGCACACCACGTTAACGTACACCGAAGTGTGTGAATATTTGAATATTCCTGAAGCTTTATTGATTGAGATGGAGGAACAAGGTTTATTTGAAGTGACCGTGCTGCCAGAAAAATCTAAGCCCTGTCTTAAGTCTAAAGCCATTAACCGCATTGAAGCCGCGTGTCGTCTCCATCAACAACTAGGGGTCAATTTGTCAGGCGCGGTATTGGCACTTGAATTATTAGATGAATTACAAGAATTACGTCATCGGTTGGCTGTTTTGGAGCGTTAAACAGGACGTAATAGCCCGTACGTCATCCAGAGCGCAGCGAGGGATCTCCT
>JAPLRL010000007.1 GCA_026399205.1 Gammaproteobacteria bacterium | reverse complement strand
TCTCAACGGCTGGTTAAACCAATCCTTCGACGGTCGCTCACGCCCGTGCCCATTGTTTATGCAATGGGCAACCCTCTTACTTCCTAATATACCAATTTTTAGACTTACAATCCTTCGCTACGCTCAGGATGACGTACCTGGATAGTTACCGTTAAACTAACGTAGCTAAAAATTTTAATGCACTCGTCACTCGAATCCCCTCTTTAGATAAATAATCTTTTGTCCCCTCCATGGTGATTTGCAAAGCTTCGCAACATCCACCCTGAGAAATGGTTAACTACAGTCAACCATACGAACCAAAGTATCACGCATGTTGAAAGGCGGTTTCCAACCCAACACCGAGGAAGTCTTGCTAATATCAATCTCTAACGAATCACATAACCGCCCTACATCCGCTTGTTTACCCAACACGGTCGCGGCCATTTTTAAAATAGCAGGATAAATCGGCAATAACCGCACCGGTTTTTTCAAAGCCAGCCCCACCCTTCTTAACAGTTCCGTTGTAGAAACATCATCCCCATCACTCACCAAAAAAACCTGATTCGCTGCATGTGGACTTTCTACACAGACCATTAACAAACTCAGCAAATTATCAATAGACACAAAACTACGTCGATTATGTATCGCGCCCAAAGGTAAAGGCAGGCCTCGGTTAACCCATGAGATCAAGCGCTGAAAATTACCTTTGGCATCAGGGCCATATACCAAGGGCGGGCGAATGATCACAACTTCCATACCGGTTTCTGCCGCCAGCTGTTGTAACCCTTGCTCCGCCTCCCATTTAGACATCGCATAGTCGTTTTCAGGACTCGGAACATCCTCAGCAGAAAAGCGTGCATCCCCCACTGTACGCGCCCCATTTACCCCAATTGAGCTTAAGTAAATAAAGCGTTTCACCCCGTGTTCCACCGCCTGGCGCGCTAAGGCTAAAGTTCCGTCAACATTTACGCGTCTAAATTCATACAAGGGATTGTCTGCTGCTTCGTTGAGCACATGGACGCGCGCGGCGGTGTGGATCACGACATCGCAGTTGGCTAGTGCTGGTGACCAGTTGGCTTCTGGGTCTAGGTTGATGGGGGAAAAAATGGATGCGTTGGGGTGGTGGGGGAAATCTATTTTTGAGCGTGATGAAAGATGTAATGTAACGCCCACGTCATCCCGAGCGAAGCGAGGGATCTCCGTGGTCAATAATGCCTGCGCTAAGTGTTTACCTATAAATCCTGTGGCACCAGTGATTAAAATGGTTTTTTTAAGGTTTTTCATCGCACGATCCCATGCTGCGCTAAATTATCGTCTCTAAAGTGTATATATCCTCAGATTGTGCCCCTCCCACGCGAAGAACATCGTAACTGCCCAGGTACACGTCATCCTGAGCGCCAGCGAAGGATCTCCACTCAGTAAACAATGTGCTAATTTGTAGGAGATCCTTCGCTGACGCTCAGGATGACGTGGGGGGTTGCAGAACATCAACATATTGTTCAAAATCGTAGCGAGGGAGAGGGGGTATTCGGGCGCTCTTTCAAATCCCCTCAACCCCCTTCTTCCGCAACACCGCGCGCGCAAACCCAATCGATCGCATATTTACAATTTCCGACGTACTCAGCTCCACCGAAAACGCCTCTTCAATCGCAATCACTAGCGACATAGCGGCCATGCTATCCCAGTTAAACAAATTATCTGGCGACGTATCATCATTTAATTGTGAAGCCTCTATACCGAGCACTTCAGAAAAAAGGGTGGTGAGGTGATCCATTACTGTCCTTGAGAGGTATAAATTGTAAAACCAGGCGGTGCTGGGGGAATTTGACTCACAGCGGCTTCAAAACCATGTTCTGAGTGTTGAATAAACCCATGAGACACCAAAAACTCAGCCGCGACCGTATTTTTGTTCGTAGGAATAAAAGACGCCTTCACAACCTCGACTCCATGATGTTTTGCAAAACCAGCAAGCTTTGCAAGCAAGGCGGATTCTGCGTGTCGCCCTAATGCCCGGCAACTCATTAAAAACGAGTCAATATACCAAGCATCCGGCAATTTCTCAATCAATGCGACCCCCACCAAGCCATAATCCCCAAATTTATCGGAAACCCGCATGGTATAAATATCCCAATCAGGGCTATCGTGTAGCTGACGCACTTCATCTAGCGTACGACGCACCGTGGTGAGATTAAACTGATTGGTTTTATTAATCAGCTGAGTGACCCGCTCTAGTTGGCTTAAAGATGCAAGCTTGATGTCTGCCTCTAGATTTAACATCGAATAATTGACTGTACTGATGAGATGCTTGCGACTACGTTCCGCATGAATCATCCCTGTTCGGTTGCGATCTTCCTCAGTCACGCTCAATCTATCAAACAGGTGTTTTTCTTTAATCCGTTTAATCATATTCGCTGGTTCACTATCGAGCTGAATCAAAGTCACCCCAGGTAATGCCACTTGAACCTGCTCAATTTCAAAAGGATTGTCATCAATAAACACCATGCTATCAACGCCAATATTTAACTCATCAGCCATCGCTTGAATATTCGCAGACTTAGCATGCCAATCAATACGCCAAGCCGCAATGTGTTCGCGTTTCAACACCATCCCATCATGACTATCAAACACCGCCCAAACATCATTTTCATTATTCTTACTGGCCAGCGCTAATAAAATACCCTTGCTATGTAAATACACCATGTATTTTTGCAGGTCGTAAAAAGCAGAGCCCGGAAACCCCTCGGGACCCAGCTGAATACCTTCAATACCATCTTCTCCAACAATGCCACCCCAAAGGGTATTATCGCAATCAAGCACAATACATTTTTTAGGCGCAACAGTATTTGCACGAATCATACGCGCCAACACATGCCCCACCGTCCACAAAAATGGCTCAGAATAAGGCTGTTTATAGAGATACCATTTACGCGTATCAAACGCGGCTTGCATTCCAAACCCACGTTGCAATGCGTCTAAATCAAGCAGATGCAATGGGTGTATATCAGAGGTACGATCTAAAAAGTAGCGAATGACTTCGCGATGAAACCGACCTGCATTAAGCGGCGTATCCAGATCACTCAACTCAACCATAGATCCTTGCGGAAAAGGCGGAATCGATATCACGATTTGTCCGGAGAACTGTTGGCGTAGATGCAATAGTGCGCTGACTAATTCATCAATATGCGCCTTCATTGCGTCTAAACCTTCATCGCACCCCATCACAAACCGCTCAAACACCAACGGCATCACATCTTCAATCCGCCAAAGCATCACAATGACATCTAAGTCTTGATTCTCAAACATCCCCTGATGATTCAAACAAGTCTGAATAAGTTGATTATAGGCTCCGAGATAAAGCGCCGGTTTAATATCCATATCCAGTAAAGCACAACCCAGCATATCGACCAGATGACCCACGGTAAATGAAGCACTGATCCCAATTTTAAAATCAGCAACCCCATCGGCATTAAATCCCCGCCATATTTTTTTGGCGCGCACATGAGGAAGATCTACATTATCCACAAGTCACATCCGGCTGTTGCAACAACTGTTTAAAACGCTCTAAAAACCGAGACACCGGCGCTCCATCAACCACGTCATGATCAACCGTTAACCCCATCTGCACGATATAACGTTCAGTCGCGACATCATCAACCATCACCGTTTGCATCCGCCCGCCACCAATCGACAAGAGGGTAATCGGGCTTGGAGAAATAAAAACCATGCTTCCCGAACAAAAACTGCTGGTTGAGCTCACTGCAACTGTTCCCATATAGCGTTTAATCAAATAAGGAGTCCGCCGAATAACCGCCCAAACCATTCGACGTAAGCCATAAGGGATTTTACTAAAATGACGAATAGTTCTAGAAAACGGCCGGGGTCTAGCGTGTAAAGGTGCGGTTTTTTTGTACTGTATCTCCTCAGAAATTCGAGAAAGCGGCGCTTGATTAGCATTACGGACAATATGCAAAATAGGCATCAAATGCCCCTCAACTTCCCGCTCCACCGTCACCGCAACATCCACTTCATTAAACACCATCAATTTCGAACGCCCCCGCCGGTACGTTTGCATGTCTTTATGTTCATTCACCGCTCTAGCAAAGGTTTGAATAATATATGTCATTAAGGGAACAGGGGTCCGATGTTGTTTTGCATACTGCTTGATATATTGCGTGGCGATGGTCAAATCCGCATCAAAGACAACATAAAAGTTGTTCTTTCTTCGACCTTCAGTGATGATGTCTGAAATAATATGATGGACTTTGGGATAAGGTTTGATACTCGCAGCTTTAAGTCGTTTTTTCGATGTTAACCACTTATGTATTTTTTTCATTACTCATACTCTTTAAACTGCAGGTTTTGTGGGGGCCTGGCGGAATTGACGGCCATTTTAACATAACAGATTCCCCCCCTCTACTGCGTTAAGTATTGATTTTATCAAAATATACATCTATAATAAACTAGATAGTGAACTAGTTTGTAAATGGAGGGGCACCATGTATATAGAAATTGGATCATTCAATGCCAAAGCACAGCTCTCTAAGTTGCTACATGAAGTACAGCTGGGGCGTTGTTATACAATCACACTACGTGGTCGCCCAGTTGCCGATCTCATTCCCAGTGAACAGGCAACAGTAAAAAACGCCCACACCGCTATTGAAGCCATGCGCCAGATACATAAAATTAAGGGCGTGTCGCCAGCAACCGTATCTGAACTGATCACAGAGGGGCGTCGATGAAATTAGTATTAGATGCATCCATGGCTTTAGCATGGATATTTGAGCGCCAAAAAACAGATGAAATTGAATGTGCCAACCGCGCACTGCAAGAATTGGCAAATATGGACACCTTGGTTCCGGCGTTGTGGCATATTGAAATCAGCAATGCGTTATTAGTCGGCGAACGGCGATCCATCGTCACGGAAGCGCAAGTGCTAAACTATCTGAGTACTTTGTCAGATTTACCCATTGTGACCGACAATGAGTTAATAAGCACACGGCGAGATGGTGTGATGTCTCTAGCGCGGCAACATAAACTAAGCGCATATGATGCCGTCTACCTCGATCTCGCTTTACGACATCATGCTGTGTTGGCTACGTTTGATGGCAAGTTAAGTACTGCTATGCAGGACGCGGGCGGGAGTGTTTTTGGAAAGTAGCCATATTATAACTCATCGTTTGCAATCTAACATCCCATGATACTGCACCGTGCCACTTTAAGGATGGATCCCGGACATTAAGCGCGCAGGCTCGCCCAGTCGCGCTAAATTCCGGGACGACATTGCGACACGTATATATCAGACGCGACACTTAACGTTAATGACTTTCTAACATCCTCAAATAAACAGCCAACGTTTCCCTCGCACACCGTTCCCAACTATACAAACGCGCTCTTTCCAACCCTTTTTCTCTTAGTCGGCGACACAACTCAGGCGTTTCAATGAACAATTGCATCGCTTTCGATATCGCCTGTACATCCTGCGGATCAACTAAATAGGCCGCGTCTCCTGCTACCTCAGGAATAGACGTCGTATTTGAAGCAATAACCGGACACATTGACGCAAATGCCTCTAACATCGGCAACCCAAACCCTTCATACAACGAAACAAATAGTAAAGCTTGCGCTGATTGCAATAAGCACTTCACCGAGTCTTCCGGCAAATATGTCAACCATTTCGCTGTTCCATTTTTTTCACACTGCGCAATCTGCTCAACCAAGGCCTCGACTCGCCACCCTACGCTACCGACAATGATGACAGGATGTGCCTTCTGATAAGCTTCCGGCAGTAAAGCATGAGCTTCTAGCAATTTTTCTAAATTTTTTCGTGGCTGCAATGTACCCACAAACAAGAAAAACCCCGCCTGTAATCCATATTGATCTAAAACACCTTGTTTTTGAACCTCATCTATCCTTTCAAAATAAGCAGGATTCACGCCTAACGAGGTCACTGAGATTTTATCAGGGGGCATCCCAAAGTGATGAATCAAGTCTTGTTTACTATATTCCGAAATGGTGATCACATGATCCGCAGATAAAATGGTTCGTTTAAACAACCAATTTTTTAACCAACGCTTTTCAGAAGAAACCCACTCCGGATGCAAAAAAGGAATAATATCCATGACTGTGGCGACGACGGGTACGCCTTTAATTACAGGAATAAGGTGATCGGTTGCATGAAATAGTGCAGGTGACAATCCTATTTTTTTACAATCAATACGTTTTTTAAAAAACAGTGATTTTAACACGTGTGTTACAAAGCGTGACTCTAAACAATGAACTGTTTCACCGTTAACAAGCGTCGCCTTACCAAACCCCGCAGGCTCTATGGTGATGTTGAGTGATACTGTCAACGCTTTTAATGCAAGATAAATTTCACGCGTGTAAACGCCTATGCCATCAAAATGGCCATTTAATACTCCACGCCCCCATACCGTTACACCAAATGCTACAGTGGTATTTTCTTGACTCACCCATCCCCCTTCAACAGCGCTTATCCCGTCTTCGTCATACAAGAAATCCGAGCCGCGACCGTTAGGAAGCGGAAGTTTTAAAATTTCCGCTTCCTAACGGTCGCGGCTCGGATTTCTTGATATAAGATACGGTTACCCTGGTATTCATCCCTTGCCCACCAATGAAAAATCTTATACCATCCCCACCTAGAAATTTCCACTGGCGTCTTCATAGGTTAAAACGAATGACCGCAGCCAATCGCTGTAATATTTTCCCGCGTCTACATATTGGATATGATATTGCACAACCCCAAAACCGCCAAACCACGAATGGTAAGTTGGCTCACACCATCATTCAAACGCTGTTGTCGGTTGAAACTGACTATCAATTTACACTTTATCCCTCTTTTATCGACTGTTGGAATGACCCTCAAGAATTAAATCAGCTCCATATTCTTCATTCCAACAATTTTTGGTGCCCGCCACACACCCTAAACGAAACTAAATTGATTTATACACTATCTGATCTCAGCTTTCTGACCAACGCTAACAAGACAGGTGAGTTAAATGCTATTGAGTGTTTCGACGGAATATTTAATGCATCCTTATGCGCAGATTGGATCATTGTGCTGACCGATTCAGTTAAAACTGACTTCATCACCCTTTTCCCTCACTTCCCCACCGATCGTATTCAACTCATTGCGCCCGCATCAAAACATTGTATAGAAAACATCCTAGCGCTCTATCACACCGCATGGATCACCCCCAAAAGAGGTGTCACATGAAAAACATTGCCATTGACCTCACCCCTATTTTACCAGGCGGCGAGAATGGGGGCGCTAAAATTTTTATCTTAGAGCTCATCAAGCATCTCTCAAGCCAAGCCCCCACCACCCAGTTTACGTTGCTTACGCATCAACGATCCCATCAAGAGCTAGCCTTACTTGAACGTGATAATGTTAAAAGAGTGATGGCCATCAAAACACCGCCTTATGTCATCTCTCTTTGTCTTAACATTTCTTTTTTTCTGGCTTACTGTTTATTTTATCCTATAAGAATACTCATTAAGACCGTCAACAAGTATTTACCCAAAACAATTCAAACTAAAGCCCGATTTTTGTCTCATCCATTTCAGCTCTATCTACAAACACTGAACGCAAAATTAGAAAACCTATTTTCACGATACAGCCACCAATTAACAAAACTAAAATTAAAAAACACTCAATTGCTATTCTGTCCATTCACGGCCCCAACCTACCACCAGGACAGCACTCCAACTGTTTGCACTATTTACGACCTGCAGTATCAAACATTCCCCAATTTTTTTACCCCTGTTGAACAAGAACATCGACATCAGACTTTTGTAAACGCTTGTGCAAAAGCAAAAAAACTCATTAGCATTTCAAACTATACAAAAGAAACTGTCATCAAACACGGACAAGTAGATGACAGCTTCGTTCAAACGATTTACCTCCAAATGGCTCAACGCACATCAAGCACAATTAAAGAAAATCCAGATCTTCTTAAAAGACTAGGGCTGTCTCCCCAAGACTATTTACTCTATCCGGCTAACTTCTGGAAACATAAAAACCACAAAACCTTACTAGCAGCATTTGCTTTAGCTAAACAACAACACCTAGATCCTAGCATTAAACTGGTTTGTACAGGTGCCCCAAATGAGCACCAACAATGGCTAATTCAAGCCACAAAAACTTTTGGATTAGAAGCACATGTTATTTTTCCTGGCTACCTATCAAATGATGAATTAACGTCCATCCTCATCCAAGCCAAGGGCATGATATACCCTTCTTTCTATGAAGGTTTCGGGATTCCTATTATAGAAGCCTTTGCCTATCAAATCCCTGTGGCCTGTAGTCACCTCACCTCTTTACCTGAAATTGCGCAAAACGCTGCTATTTTATTTGACCCGACAAGGCCTGTTGAAATTGCCAACGCCATTCACCAACTGGTCATGCTCTCAACTGAAGAGCGCAATACTAGGATTCAGGCAGGACTAAAGCGAGCTGCTGATTTTTCACAAGTGAAACACATGGCAGATGAGCACCTTGCGGTATTTAAGGAGCTCATTCATGAAAATTAGTATCATCACCCCATCGTATCAACAAGATCCCTACATCCTCAGAACTTTACAAAGCGTTGCTTTCCAAAAAGTAGATGCCGAGCTAGAACATATCGTCATGGATGGAGGCAGTCATGATCAAACGGTTTCTATTCTCAAAGAAGCCGCCCAATCCATGCCACATCTCAAGTGGCTATCTGAACCCGACAACGGTCAAGCCCATGCCGTCAATAAAGGCATTCAAGCAAGCAGTGGTGACATCATTGGATGGCTAAATTCTGACGACATTTACTATCAAGGTACTTTACAACGTGTCCTAGACTTTTTTAACGCCCATCCAGATTGTGATGTCGTCTATGGCCAAGCCGATCATATTAATACAAACGACCTACCTTTTGAGACCTATCCGACCGAACCATGGGACCACGAGCGACTCATTGAGACCTGTTACTTCTGCCAACCCGCTGTCTTTTTTAGGCGACGTGTCTTTGAAAAATATGGCCTACTCAACGACTCCCTTCAATACTGCATGGACTATGAATACTGGCTGCGTTTAAGCAAAGCCAATGCTTCTGTTATGTTTCTTCAAAAAAAACTTGCAGGATCTCGCCTTTATGCAGAAACAAAAACCATGCATCAAAAAGCCAAGGCGCATGCTGAAATTAATGACATGCTGAAAGAAAAGTTCAATAGCGTACCAGACAAGTGGCTTTATCATTATGCACATGCTGTCATTGAACAAAAAATGGATGGAAAACAACATCCCTGTTTATTTCGGATCATGTTAACTTACCACACACTGTTAAGCTCAATCTATTGGAATAGAAAGCTCTCTGTCACTTTAATAAAAACAATCTATGATTGGCTGATCAAAACGCCTGTGACTAGTCGCTTTATGTATCTAAGGAGAGACGCTTGAATTACTTAACAACCATGATTTATTTATGGTTACTGTTACTCATCTGTACCCTTATTGGCCGCCGAATTGTTGATTTATTACCCCAGGCCATCTGTGAATCAATCGGATTTTATGTCTCCCCCATCCTTGGTGCAGCTGCTCTTATTTTAATTTCGACTGGATATGGATGGTTTTCCCCATTCAAGTTTCATTACACGCTGATGATCATCGTTTCGATCATGTTTCTTTCAATTTGGTATGAAAAAAACCGAGTACACGCATTTCAGGCGTGGGCTCAAATTTGCCTATTCTCGATTGTTTGTGCACTCCCCATCCTTGCTCCCATTATCCTCTATCATGGATACAGTCCTTATACTGATATCTTTACTTATTTGGCACACGGACAATGGCTACAAGAACATGCTTTTTCTGAAAAGGCAATTGCCTCAGGATTTCATCCTTATCTTACTCAGATTATGCTTTATCAAGTGCATGGCTTACGCATGGGAGCGAGCTTTTTATTGGGATTTGTACAATCTCTTTTTTCATTGAAATGGTCCTATTATGCCTATATCCCAACGATAGCTCTTGGTTTTGTCACAGGCTGTCTGTCCATCGGGGGAATCATCCGGCAAGTCACTGCGGCACCAAAAACAGTCATTTTGTCTTTGGCGGCTTTACCCGCTTTTTCACTCAACGGATATCTGTATAGTGCGCAATGGGGTTTTTACGCGCAAACCTGGGGTCTTGCATTAGCCACTGGCCTGTGCGCCCTTGTTCCCTTAGTGACACGATCGATGATTAACCATCGATGTTCGCTTCAAAAAACGGCAATCTATTGTCTCCCCCTCTCCATCTGCTCTGCAGCATTGTTATTTGCTTATAACGAACCATGCCCACTGTTTGCGGCAGCCTTAGGAATATTTTTTATCATTACCGGATTAGCCAATAGAAACGCAATAAAACAACTTTCTCTTTTTTTAGCACTCTATAGCATCGAAACCTTGATTTTAATTAATTATGAAGGCATTCGAATCATAAAAAGCTTTCTCCTCACCCTCTTCATATCTAATGCGCATGTAAAAATCGGGTGGACTGTGCCGTGGTCACCCATCCAGTATTTAGCACACACTTTTGGAATGAAGTGCGATTTTGTGAATATGCCCTATCGATTTGATAGCGTTGTGAGTTGCTATCTATTTCCAGTTGCATTGATTATCTTATGCTGTATTCTTCTTCGTTTCATTCTTTCCGAACAAAAAAGAAACTTAGTATTACGACTTATCTTTTGTATTCAGTTTATTTTATTACTAGTGTTTATAAAATTAAGATATTTTATACCCAGTATCAATTCTACCGAAGTAGGCCATACGTTTTTGCAATATAAAATTTCCAACTATGCCACCCCGTTTTCATTAGCACTCGTCGGCATCGGCATCAGTGTACTCTGGAAAGATTATAAAAAATTAAGATCTTTTTTACTGATAACTTACCTCAGTGCAATGTTGCTTGGCCTCATTTTTCAATGCGTTTTCGTTTCGCGCACGCTCAATCGTCAATTTATTGAAGATACTGAACAACAGAAAAACCCCTTTACTCAATTACTACAATTACGTAACGCGTTAGCTCTGCCCCCAAACTCGGACATCATTCACATCACATTGACATCGGAACACCAAAAACTCCGACAAATGCTGGCCTATATTCTATATGATAAAAAACTATCCAGTGACTATCGTGATGATGGATATATTATAAGGTTGCTACCGATCAAAGATAAACACATGCCACTAGATAAAGCCAAAAAGTTAATCACTATGGATTATCGAAGCAATGCTTGTGGTCATCTCAATATGCACTTAAAACCATTTTTAATACAATCAGCCCCTTATAATTTTATTAATTTACAAAAAACAATGGGGGATTACGTTACTGTAAAAAACAATGAAGAACCAAGACGGACCTGGGTTTCAAACACCATTAGTTATTACTACTCTAGTGTAGGCACACCCAAAAAAATTAAATTTGCCTTTAAGATCACTGCTTTCCCCTACCCAAGAAAAATAACGGTCAACCTAAAGCATCGCTCAGGGAAACTGATGGCGCAATATGTGCTACCCACGATTGCTGGCGAGCAACACTTTGAAACACCATGGATCATGACCCGATCAGATCATTATATATTACAGCTGATAGCAGATGGAAAACCTGAAAGACTGTCTAAAGGAGATCCCAGAGAAGTTAAGTTTTCTATTACAAACATGACAACGATTTGTCAAAAGGACATCAATCAACTATGATTTCGCGACTGAATTGAGCTAACTCACCATGCTATTTACATCACCTTTTTTTATATTTTTTTTTCTACCCGTGTTTTTATCCGCTTATTATCTAGCGCCCAACCATACTTCCTCAAAAAATACTGTTGCACTTTTGGGAAGTATCTTATTTTTTGCTTGGGGCGAACCTATCTTTGTATTTATCTTAGTTTTAACCACCTATATTGATTACCACATCTCTAAATTCATCGAGCCCCATTCTTCTGTTAAACAACACATCAAATTAATACTATTATCCATCGCTATTGTACTCAATACCTGCATCCTCATTGGTTCAAAATATCTCAATTTTATCTACGCCCAATGCTTCGGCCCCTTACATACTTATTTTAACTTAACAATGACTCAACCGAATTTCCCACTTATTTTAGGGATTTCTTTTATTACTTTTCATAAAATAAGTTATCTCGTTGACAGTTATAAAGGTCGAGCCACTCCACCTCGACATTTTTTTGACTGCGCACTTTATATCTTTCTTTTTCCACAGCTCATCGCAGGCCCCATTATTCGCTATCACGACATTGGCATGCAACTGCAAAATCGCAAGCATACGGCTGATGGCTTTATTGTTGGCTTCACTCGCTTTTCCATTGGGTTATTAAAGAAGCTATTCATTGCAGATCCACTGGGATTGATTGCTGATCAAGTTTTCTCTCTTCCAACCCATGAATTGTCTTTTCTATTCGCCTGGGGGGGTATTTTGGCCTATACCCTACAGATTTACTTCGATTTTTCAGGTTATTCTGACATGGCTATTGGCTTGGGGCGCATGATTGGGTTTCGTTTCCCGGAAAATTTTAATCGCCCATATACCGCTCGTAGTATCACAGACTTTTGGCGTCGCTGGCACATCTCACTCTCTAATTGGATGCGGCTTTATCTCTATATCCCACTGGGTGGAAACCGAGTGTCTATCCCCAAAACCTATCTTAACCTCTGGGTTGTATTTTTAATTTCAGGATTTTGGCATGGTGCAAGCTGGAATTTTGTTATTTGGGGGGGGTATTATGGATTTTTTCTATGCCTGGAGCGGGTGTTTAACACCAGTCGGTGGGGGAAAAAACTTTATTTACCTCACATCATGAAACAAATCATCACCCTTTTTATTATCATGATAGGCTGGGTCTTTTTTCGTGCCGCAACGCTCCATGAGGCGCTTCACTATATAAGCATCTTGTGTGGTTTCGCTCATGCAGATCATCCGGTCTTACCCTGGGGCAGCATTTTTACGAACCAAGCCATTACAACAATGATGCTTGGCTCCCTCCTTGCGTTCGTTACCATCCCCCTCCCCAAAATCATGAATAACATTCAGATTCAAGCGGCATGGACTGAAAACATGGAAATCAGCGGCATCAAAGCACTCAACTATCAGTTTATATTGACTCTCTCTCTTCTCTCATTATCTGCCGCTGCTATAGTCAGCTCGGATTATGTCCCCTTTCTTTATTTTAGGTTCTAAATGATAAACCTGCTTCGCCGAAACTTAGGTGTCATCTATTCCATACTCATCGTGTTATTCCTGCTTGCCCCATTGATTCAATGGCGAACCCATCTTATTCGGGAAAAAACATTATATGGCTATACTGATCCCGTCCCCAATAAGCCCATTCATTACCGCTCTGCTTTTTTTGATAAAAGTCTACAACAATGGATAGAGAAATTTTTTAATACACACCTCGGGTTTCGAGCCTATTTTATTCGCTCCTATAATGAACTTAATTTTAGACTCTTTCATGAAGTGAATAATACCAGGTTAAAACTAACCACCACACCGCATCATGGCCTTTATAGCAACCTGTCCATTGATAGCTTAAATCAAGAAATGATTCAAAAAGAAACACTTGAAAATCGGTACACATTGGAAGCTAACAAATTACTAAAAATTCAGCATGACCTTGCTTCAAAAAATAAATTTTTTATCGTAGTTTTAGCTAGTAGCAAAGCTTATATTTATCCTAAGGAATTAGGTAAACGTTATTTAGTTCATGGTGCTCACCATGTTTTTAAAAGAACCGCCAATTTTGGTCGTATCTTAAAAGCCACGGGCGTCAATGTCATAGACGCTGGCCCTCTATTACGGCATCTTACTCGAACATCTCACATCGAAACACATCCAATATCAGGGCTACACTGGAACTACTACGCTGCGTGTATTATTGCACAACACATCATAGAAAATTCATCACAGCAATTTTCAAACATGTCAAAACTTGATTGCGGTCACTCCGAACCACGACTGCCCCCAGGATATGATGTCGACGTAGATGGATATTCATTATTAAATATCTGGTCCAGCGCTAAATTATTAAGACCCACCCCCTACCCCTCACATCTGATTTCGATTGATAAACACTCTCCCTGGCATCCCAAAATAGTCCTCATTGGAGATAGTTTTTCCGATCAAATCCAATTCATCTTAAATCAAATAAAAATGCCAGAAAAGTTAGTTGTATCTAGTTATTTTAAAACACGCACAGTCATACCCAGTCTACAAATAAAAAACAACAAAGAGAACCCTGTGCAACAAAGCATATTAAAAGATATTGAAAAAAGCGATATCATTATCTTGGAAATGGTTGATTATAACGTAACCAGCTGGTTAACTTATGGCTTTGCAGACTATTTTTTAAAACATGCTTCACTTTGATCTACAATTATCCGAGCAAATTCAAACGAACTGGTAAACGCAGGCGAAATCGCATTTAAAACATGCACAGAACAATCTGTTTTTTGAAAAATATAATCCATTTCTAATTTCTTAGTTTTAATATTCATCAACTGAGGCCGAATACCACTTTTAGGGGTAGGAATCAAATCTATCGCACGCAACGAAGGTAACAGTTGTTGTGCTGAAGACAAGAAAACTGATTTTCGATATTTTAATAATTCTGTATGCGCAAGTAGTCTAAAGTTATTCTGGTTTTCCATGTACAAACGCGCCAATGTAGCCCCTATACCGAACGCTTCCTTCAGTTTCAATCCCTTAACGTGATGATAATTTTCCCTTCCAAAAACCGGGATAGCCGTCGGACCCACGTAAACATCCCCATTGATCACTCTTGTGAGATGAACACCCAAAAAAGGCAAGGAAACATCAGGAACAGGATAAATATTTGAATGAATCAGTGAGTTTGCCTCTGAGCTTAACTTCCAATATATTCCCTTAAAAGGAATGAGCATATAATCCTGAGCCAGCCCAAAATAACGAGCCAGGGTATCTGCATATGCTCCTGCGCAATTAAAAAGAAACCCAAAAGAAAATAGACCCTGCCGTGTTTCTAGTTGATTGAATTGCTTTAGCCCTGTCATCTGACACTGAAAATGAAAACAAACCCCTTGTTTCTCAAGTAAGGCTTGCAGCTTTGTTAAAGCAGCGAGACTATCAATGACAGCCGTATCAGGGCAGTATATAGCCGCAGGCCCCAGTGCTGCATGTGGCTCAATTTTTAACGCCTCATCTCCACTGATTTTTATTGCATTAATCCCATTTTCACGCGCATTTTTCATCAACCGATCAAGAACGGGGAGTTGATGTTCAGACGTCGCTAAAATAATTTTACCTGACTTGGCATAGGGAATTTGATGGGTTTGCGCAAAAGCCATCATTTTCGCAGCACCAGTGGCACAAACTTTGGCTTTTAAGGTATCGTTTGTATAATAAATACCGCTGTGCAACACGCCGCTATTACGACCGCTTGCGTGAACGCCGACTTTAGCTTCTTTATCTAATATTGCGATAGAGGCTTTAGGATAACGTTGACGTAATTCATAGGCCACGGTCATTCCAACTATGCCGGCGCCTATAATTATAAAGTCATATGTTTTCATGCTTCAGGGTCTACACATTGCCATACATCGTATTCTTCGTCATAGTATAGCCCTTAATTAACTCAGCAATACCAGCATCAAGCGTCACAGCAGTTTGAAATCCCGTCTTTTCTAATTTAGCGTTAGAAACAACATAATTGCGTTGATCTGGATCTTTCCCAACTGGTGCATCTACAAATACAAATTCTGGAATATGTTTTTGAATACGCTCGCAAAGCCCCGTCTTAGAAATATTAGCTTCAGAAAGACCCACGTTATAAATTTGACCTTTCATCCTATCAAACTGAGCTATCGCATGTTGAAAGACACGAGAAACATCCCGTACATGCACATAGTTACGTTTAAATGATCCCTCAAATAACACAACAAATCGGTCATGAACTGCGCGATAAGTGAAATCATTCACTAATAAATCGATTCGCATTCTGGGTGACATCCCAAACACCGTTGCCAACCTAAAGCTAATGGCATTTTCGCGTTGCATTAACGCCTCTTCCACTTTTACTTTTTCTTTTGCATAAATAGAAATCGGCCGAAGAGGCGACTCCTCTGTGCAAAAATTATTCTCATCTCCCGTCCCATACGCACTATTAGTTGTAGGCATCAAGACAATTTGGTCCTTCGATATTAAGCGCAACATCATGCTAATGGCATCATGGTTAATGGTACTCGCGCCCACAGGATCAAAATTGCATAATGGCGCACCGACCAAAGCAGCCAAGGGGATGATGATGTCCGCTTTTTTGAGTAAAGGAGCAACCACACTCTCAATTCGAATGTCCCCTTTAACCACTTGAAAGTTCGGATGGTGGCAGACATGATGCAAACTCGTTTGTTTAAACATAAAATTATCTAAAACGGTCACATGATGCCCCGCATTCAATAAATCAGGTACCATGGTTGATCCCAAATAACCCGCTCCGCCTGTCACAAGGATGTGATAAGTCATGATTTTTCCTTTTTATTCAACATCTAAATGAAGTATTTTTTCAATACCCACCATTGTTTTTTCTTCGCCTGCATTAAATAACGCAGACTCCACACTTTCACAGAGGGTATGAGCAAGCACTATATGTAACTCCTGAATCGTGCTGGTTTCTACGCCTGGCACAATCACACAATAATCAGCTAAAACTTTAGCCTTTCCCCCATCTCGACCACAAAACACGATACTAGGTATGTTCAACAAACGACAAGCTTCTAGTGCATGAAGAATATTAGGAGACATCCCTGATGTTGTTATACCTAAAAAAACATCTTTAGGTGTCGCGTTGCCTAGTAATTGACGTGAAAAAATGGATTCATAACCATAATCATTCGCTATTGCTGTCAAAATAGACCCATTCACCGTTAATGCCTCAGCCGGTAAAGGAGCTCGATCTCTCGCTAACTTACTAACAAATTCAGCAGCTAAATGTTGTGCATCAGCCGCAGATCCACCGTTACCTGCAATATAAAGGCAGCCGCCTTGTTGATAACGAGACACCACCATGTCTACTGCTTCTGAAAATTCAGTTAAGGCCTCTACATCTTCAAGAAATTGATGTTTTGCTTGAATCGATGCTTGAATATTTTTTTTGAGTATCATTTTTGGATTCATTGTGTGACCTATTCGCTCATGCTAATAACAACTCAGACCGACAGTAATCTTCCGGTATCCCTATATCAATAAACGCCGCACTAAATTCTTTCCCAAAAAAACGACACTGAGTCGTGAGCAACGTTGGCAATATATCCTCTTCTAACGAATATTTTTTTTCTTGCTCAATGTTTATATACTGAAACACCCGTGGATGAATCCAATATACACCGCCATTCGCTAATACTGACTCCTGCTTTTTTTCCACATGAAACGCATGAATTCTTCCATTAGGAGCAACGTCCATCCCCATATAACGCTTCACATCAGTGGTTGAAAATAATGAAAAACACCAATCCGCATCTGTTTCTTGTGCAAACGTCATCAAATGCTGTAACGACACTTCAAAATAAGTATCCCCATTTAAAAGTAAAAAACAATCATCATGATTCAGCTGTTGCGCAGCAAGCAGCAGCCCGCCACCCGTTCCCAGTGGAATCGATTCAATCACATACTCTATTTTAGCGCCCAAGTATTGTTCACCAAAATAGTCTGAAATAACTTCATGTTTATAACCAACAGATAAAATAAAACGAGAAACCCCTTGGTTTATCCAATACTCAAGTTGATAAGCAAGAAAAGGACGCCCGCGAATAGGCGCCATCGGTTTAGGAACATCTGAAACCACTGTTCTTAATCGCGAGCCTAATCCACCTGCCAAAACAATCGCGGTTACCAATTGATTTAGACCTCAGCCAAAACAGGTACTGAATTGAGAATATCACACACCTCATCAACTTCATGAAAGGCTAAGTCTGGAAAATTACCAATATAAAATCCATAAAAATGCACATGCTCTGTTTCAGGAAAATCTAAATGATGATTTGCCGGAACCAGTCCCTTTAAGTAAGGTTGACGAATTTGATTACCTCCGCCAGCACTCCCTCGACGAAACTCAATTCCAGACTGCCTCATATGATTCATTAAACACTGAACAAAGTCTTCATCTGCATGTTTCATGATCAAATTAAACGCATAATTACTTGAACCCTCTACTTTAAAATCGGTCCGATAATAATTTGGATTAATCTGATTTAAAAATCGCATTAAATTGTCTGTCCTACGGTTGACGTTCTCATCAAGTCGTTTTAGTTGGTTACGTCCTAAAATGCCACCAAGTTCGCTATTACGCACATTATAAGCAGGATATGCGAAAATAAAGTCAGGGTTCAACGCAGGATTTTCTGATTGATAGAGCTGCTTGGTTTGTGCATCATTTGCCTCTCTGACCATGCCATGAGAACGCAACATTCTAGCCTGTTGATAAACAACAGGATCGTCCGTGCAAATCATGCCGCCTTCAATCGTACTCATATGATGAGCATAGTAATATGAAAAGTTAGAAATCCAGCCAAATCCACCCAATTTTCTCCCATGATGGGTTGCGCCATGTGATTCGCAAACATCTTCAATCAGTGGAATATTGCGACGCTTCAACTCAGCGATTAAATGATCGGTTAATCCATTAAAGCCCTGAACATGAGTTAAAAATACAGCTCGCGTTTTATCCGTAATTTTAGATAAAATTTGTTCAGAATCCATCGCTAAGGTCTGTGGATTAATATCTGCAAATATCGGTGTAAACCCATTTTGGAGTACGGAAGCAACATCAGAAACCCAGCCTAGTGGCGGCGTTATCACTTCGCCACCCTCAGGGTGCTTAATTTTTAATATCGCCATAGTCAATAAATTAGCTGATGCACCCGAATTAACAAACACACTATATTTTACACCCAACCACTGAGACCACTCTTCTTCAAAAGCGCGTACATTTGCACCATGCGTTAAAATAGGATCATCTTGCTTTAAATAATCAATTAAGAGATCTAAATCTTCTCTTAAGATATTGTTTCTCATTAATGGATACTTCATGACAACTCCTTGACTAATCCGTCAATAACGACTCTACCCGCCTGATTAAACTGAACAATACGCGCTAACGCTACCTCAACACCAATGCCAACTTGTTCATGCAATTCGAAGCGACTGCCTAGTTCAAACCGATAAGTTCCTTCTACACCTAGATTTAGCATCGACAACTTGATCTGGTGACGCGCAATAAAATCAAACAACAGGGCGTCCATCCCACCTCGACCTTTAAACCCTTCTTCTAACGTCACTATTTTCTGATAGCGACTCAGGGTGGATTCTAATAATTCTGCTGAAAAATGAGAGAGACTAAATAAATCTATGACACCAACGGCTATACCTTGACATTCAAGTCGCTCAGCTATTTTAAACGCGGTATGCAACATGTATCCGGTCGCAACCAAACAAAGCGATTCGCCGTCTCGATGGACGTGAAAACCGCGTTTTATCATCGGCGGATCTTGTTCATAAATCACCGGTAAAACCTGTGCATCAAGCCGCAAATATTTTGGCCCATGCTCTGCCAAACAAACATCAAAAAACGCTGCGGTGGTGACGTGGTCCGCGGGCGAGTATACCGCCATATTGGGCATCGCGCGCATCAACGTTAAATCTTCATAACATTGATGTGTTGGGCCTGAGACGACATAACTGTATCCAGCGCCGACACCAATCAACGTCACGTTCATGGGTCTTACTTCAGACAGCAAAGCTAAGCTCACGCGAATCTGCTCGTAACAACGCATCGTGATAAAAGGTGCAATGGCATAAGCGAATACTTTAAACCCCTCTATCGCCAACCCAGCAGCAACATTGATTAGATTTTGCTCGGCAATACCTACATTGACAAAACGGGTAGGAAACTGCGATCTAATTTTATCTAATACAGGTGATCCAAAATCCGCACTCAAAAAGAAAATACGCTCATCATGCGCCATCTCTTGAAAAATCCGCTCAAGAAAAGCATCACGCATAGCAATAGGACGGACACTCATATCCCACTCTCTAACAAGGCATCTAACTCCTCGGGTTTGGGATTCATAATGTGACATAAAGGCGCATTTTCAATAGAAGCGACTCCTGCGCCCTTTCTAGTATGCGCAATCAATGCCTTAGGCTGACCACTCAATTGACCTTTCATTTGAGTCAAGGCAGTATGCACAGCCATTACGTTATGCCCATCCACTTCAGTGCAGACCCAGCCAAAGGCCGACAATCGTTCATTCAAAGAATGATGCGAAACAATGTTGTCCGTATGATCAAGCATGCTGATTTTATTGTTATCAATAATTAAATTTAAATTGTCTAAGCGTTGATGCGACGCAAACATAATGGCTTCCCAATTCGCACCTTCATGCAACTCACCATCCCCTGTCACCACAAACACTTGTCTATCACTTTTTTTATTTTTTAGTCCAAGGGCCATGCCTGTGCCAACACCCAAACCATGCCCTAATGAACCATTCACTGTTTCATACCCCGGAATAACGGGATCTGGAATCCCACCTAAAAAGCCGCCGGTCTGACACACTCGCTGTAATTCCTCCATGGCAAAAAAACCTAAATCTGCCAAGATAGGATACATACAAATCGAGCCATGGCCTTTACTAATAATACAACGATCACGCCATTCTACCCACGGTTCTTGAGGAGAAAATGCCAATATTTGACCATAATACAAGGCAACAAAAATTTCAATCACCGATAAAGAGGACGCCAATCGTGTCTCTGGGGCCCGTCTGTGAATTTTTAATGTTTCACGCCAAACCCATCTAGCCTTTTCTTTCAATTTATTTTGCTGTTCAACGTTCATTAATTAAGACAATCCATTGGGTTGATACAATACAACTCGGCTACCCGAACTTTCAAATGCAAAGGGGACATGAATAAGGCTTTTTAAACGTTCACGAACTTTTTCTTGTCTCTCTGGCGGCACAAACAATAATAAAAAACCACCTCCACCCGCTCCTAAAATTTTTCCACCAATTGCACCTGCATCCATCGCCTCTTCATAAAAAACATCGATTTGTGGTGTAGAAACCAGTGTTGACAATTGACGTTTATAAAGCCAACTTTGATGTAGCAACTCCCCAAATACATCTATGGGTGTCTCTGGACTTTGCAAAATTTGTATAGCTTCTTCAACCATCGCACCCATTTTTGTGAGTTCGGTCACTCTATTTTTAAAATTATCTATTTTAGACTTCGCAATTTCAGAGGCTATTCTAGAAAATCCCGTAAAAAACAGCATTAAATGGGATTCTAGTTCTTTTAACCGTCGTTTACCAATAATCATCGGCGAAACATGAAACGATTCATCTTGTTTCTTAAATTCAATTCGATTAAAACCACCAAATGCTGCTGAAATTTGATCTTGTGAGCCTACATTTTCTTTAATTAAATTTTGCTCAATATGAATTGCATTTTTTGCAAGATCCTCCTTTGACACTAATTGCCCGCGAAGTGCTGATAAAGCATGTAACAGGCCCACTGTAAAAGAAGAAGAAGAGCCCAACCCAGATCTTGCGGGCAAGTCACCATCATGATGAATCTCCAGGCCATGATCGCAGTCATACCAGTTTAAGACCGCCTTCACAGCCGGGTGCTCAATATCATCCACATGGTTCACCGCCTCGATTCGCGAATAGGCAATCCGGTGTTTGTGTTCAAAAAATGGGGGTAGTTTTCGGCAACTGATGTAACAATATTTATCAATAGTAGTCGCTAGAACCGCTCCACCATGCTCTCGATACCAGGCTGGATAGTCAGTTCCACCACCAAAAAGTGAGATGCGAAAGGGGGTTCGTACGATGATCATTTTAAATCATAAATCCTTTTATAATAGTGTAGTTACAGTTGCCTTTAAGGCCCGTCGCCCCGCGACTTGTCCGCGGGGTCCAGCGATGTGCATCTGTCTAAAAAACCTGTGCCATCATATCATAAGCCACTTCAGCAAAACTATCCTGACTGACCTAACTTTACTTTCTTAACACTTCCTTCACTAAATACTGAGGTCTTTTTTTAGTCTCGCGGAATATTGCCCCGATATACAATCCAATAAACCCCAACATCACCATCTGCGTGCCGCCCAGCAACAAAACTGCACACATCAGTGCGGCCCAACCCGGCACGGCCCAACCAAGGAGTTTTTGAGCTAATACAATTAAAATATAAAGCAATGACACGCTCGATAATAAAAATCCGAATAATAAAATAATTTTTAATGGTGCATCAGAAAAAGAAATTAGGGCTCTATCCAGCCAATAGTAAATCACTCGCTTGCTAAAAACCGGCATCTTAGTGTTTTCTCTACCATCAAAGCGAGCATCTCGCTCATAAAAAACTTGGGTTTGCTTATATCCAATCCAACTCACTAATCCTCGAATATAAGGCTTATCTTCATTTAAGACCAATAGCTGGTCAACAACTCGTCGAGAAAGCAATTTAAAATCGCCGGAATCTACAGGCAATTGAATGTCTGAAATACCATTAATCAAGCGATATCCCATCTTTGTAACCCAAAGTTTAAGAGGATGTTCACCTTTTCTTCGTGTTCGCGTCGTATAGACAACTTCGACTTCTGGATCTTTTTTCCAAGCTCGAATTAACTCAATAATCACTTCAGGCGGATCCTGCAAATCAGAATCCATGTAGACTACCGCATCTCCTTTTGCACACTTCATCCCAGCCATCACACATTCTGAAACCCCAAAATTCCGACTCATATTAACTAACACGATGTCACCGTGTTTAAGTTCTGAACGCAAATAGGCTTCAGACTCATCCATAGAATTGTCATTTACAAAAATGAGTTCATAATTCTTAATGTCCTGTTCTTTTACTAACCGCTCACCAACTGATCTTAAGCGTTTTAAGAGCTCAGGTAATACGTTTGCTTCATTGTAAAATGACAAGACGACCGATAGGGTGACACTTGAATTTTGACTCATTTTATTTCAAACCGCTCCATAGACACACTCTAATTAGCCTCACACACATCTCTAAACACAATAAATTTATTTAAAATAAACGAGAGTGTTGCTGCTGGACATATTGCAATGAACCCTGCCAAATAAAGATTTTGATTAAAAAAATAAATAAATTTAATGAATGCCATATTAAACAAATACATCACCAAGTACATCAACATGAATTTTACAAAAATACCATTACCCGTATTTTTAAAAACAAACTTACCTACTGTCTTATAGTTAAATATGACGGCAAAAACGGTAGAAAAAAATGCGGCCAATGGGTAATCCATACCCAAAAAAATGCAAAATGCATATACCAAATAACCTAAGATGGTATTTATGCCACCAACTAATATATAATTAAACAGCTGTTGCTGAGTTGTCATTTTATCATTTACCCAATAGAACCTGCTTTAACCACTTTAAACTACAGGCATGTCCCTTATTATCTTGCGTTAAATAATAACGGCAAGGTTGAAAGAGTTGTTCAACTGGGTACAGCTGTTGATCACCCAATAGATCGTTTCTAATAAAAAAGGCATTCACACCACTCAAATTACAACACACCAACGTATACTGTTCTAAAACGTCCACCCAAGATTGTAACGAAACACCAAAATAATCATCCCCAGCCCACTCATGTTTTTCATGATAAGCCATTGCAAGTCTAATGGGAGGAACAAATTTTGCATTATATTCTACGCAAATTAACTTGGGCTGCAATACCGTCAATATCGCCTGAACAAAGTGAATATCATTTCCATCAATATCACAAGAAAGAAAATCTACATTTCTGTTAGACAAAAATCGCGCGGCCTGTTCAATCAACGCCACAATATTATCCAGGGTCACCCTACTTTCTTGAACAAGCAACCGCTCAAACTGCAAACCGCCCAACTGGTTTGCAATAGATGTAATATGCTGTGCGTTGCCGTCAACCCATACACCACGATAGCCATCTAATAACAGCTGATGTGTATTATTTTCTAATCCATTACCACAACCTATTTCAATAAAGGTTCTGGAGAGATCTTGAACCTTCGCGATGTGGGTTAAACAATGATTAATAATACCATCTTCATCAAACTGAGCGTACGTTGACCACCCTGACAACAACGGATTATTGGGCATATCTACTTTTATTTTTTCGCGTAACTGCTCTACTAAAATGGCCACAGAGGCTTGATGCTGCATATCCATACGATGTCCTTAACTTTTCAAACCGCTCCGTCGCAACCGAGGCCCTAGACTTGCCATCTCAAAGGTTGGGGCTTGGCGCAACCTACTTCTACCATCTTGCACAGCATAATGCGTACCTACGGTCTCAATACACGCAACACATGACGTGCGACTCTAAACAATAAACCATCTAAGCGGAATGTCTCAATCACATCCAAACGCGCCTTACTCAGCGCCTCAGATTTCTCTAAATGTTGTAACCACACTTGCTCTCGTTCACGCATGTCCAATAATGCTAACACCATCCGACCTGACAACGAGGTTAACAATCTTTTCTGACTATCTTCAGCCGATAAAGGCGCCATCGGCTGACGACTCACCATAAAAAACATATCATAATAATGAAAAATAGCCGGCTCAAATTGAATGTTCGACGCACCCAGTCGATTAAACAACGATTCCACTGACTTTTTGCTGAATAAATAGAGATGCTCATCAAATTTTAATTGCTCTAAAAATCGACTTTTGATTTCAATCAAAGAAGTATGTTGCATGTTTTCTTGAAACTCTGGCGTTTGAATCATCAAAAACCCATTAGGTTTCAACAGCTTCATACAATGTGACATGGTCTTCACCGGATCGGGAAGATGTTCCAATACATCAATCATGACAATCACATCATATAGCTCATTGGGTATAGGATGATCCTCGATTAAACCCGTCAATACGGGAATATCAAATGAGTTCTTCCCAAACTCAGCAACCCAGGCACTCAATTCAATCCCCGTTGCGTCATAACCGACATGACGCATTAAGGCAACAAAACTTCCATGCGCACAGCCTATTTCTAATACTTTAGCAGGGGGAGCAATATATCGCATGAGTGTTTTCAACCAATGCAGGTTTCTTTCTGTCAGATCCAACCGTGCTCGTTGATAGATATCAGGATATTGCAACTCTTCAGATTGATGCTTCAACCAATATTGCTTGCCATAAAAATCAGTTTCATCATCTTTAACGAGTAAAGCATCTGAACTTAAGCCTTGTAATGAAACTAACGTTCCGCAGTCACCACAACGCGCATACTCAACATTAAAAGAAATCAATTCAGACCCACCACACCAACAGGCACTCATATGTATGGCTCCCTATTCATATCAAGCTAACGCTGGTATAGCTGTGTGGGACTTATCACAATAATAAGCTTCTCGATTTAAGAAATCTTGGTAGGTGTTACTTAGCCCAACCGCTAAATCAACTTTAGGCGCCCAACCGAGTTTGCGCATTTTATCAATATTCAACCATTTTCTCGGAGAGCCATCAGGTTTCGAGCTATCAAAAACAATCTTTGCTTCACAACCGACTACATTCATAACAAGCTCAGCCACTTCTTTGATAGACGTATCTTGGCCACAGCCGACATTATAAACGCCTTCTCTCACCCCTTTTTCCATGACATAAACACAAGCAGCAGCCATATCATCGACATGCAAAAACTCGCGCTTTGGATTGCCCGATCCCCAAACCACCAGCTCTTTTTCCCCATTTATTTTCGCTTGATGCGCTTTACGAATCAATGCAGGTAAAACATGGCTGGTTTTTAAATCATAATTATCATTTGGTCCGTATAAATTCGTAGGCATCAATGAAACATAGCTTGTGCCATATTGACGATTATAACTTTCACATAGTTTTATCCCGGCAATCTTAGCAATGGCGTAGGGTTCATTGGTTTGTTCTAAAGATGATGACAATAAATAATCTTCTATAATTGGCTGTGGGCACTCACGTGGGTAAATGCAACTTGATCCTAAAAACACCAAACGTTCAACACCTGCTTTCCATGCAGCATTCACCACATTCAACGCTATAGCGAGGTTCTCATAAATAAATTCTGCACGATATGTGTTATTTGCATAAACGCCTCCAACTCTCGCTGCAGCTAAAAAAACCATGTCTGGTTTTTCTGTTTGAAAAAAATCATCCACCGCTTGTTGGTTAGTTAAGTCCAGCGCCGCTCTATCACGAAGAATCAGATTGGTGTAGTTTGCTTGTTGTAAACATCGCACAATCGCAGAACCGACCATCCCGCGGTGTCCAGCTACAAAAATTTTTGATGTATGATTAATCTGAGTCATCGTCATAAAATCTATCCTTAGTATATTAAATCTAATAAAACGTCCAAACCAAACTAAAACGAATACCCAGCAGCATTCCGTCTCAAATCAGCCTCAACCATCATTAAACACAACGACTCCAAAGTCGTTATTGCTTCCCACCCTAACTCTCTTTTTGCTTTTCCGGAGTCACCAATCAATAGATCAACTTCAGATGGTCGATAATATTTCGGATTAATTTTTATCAACGTCTTGCCAGTTGAAATATCTATCCCAATTTCGTCCGTACCACACCCTTGCCATTCAAGTTGCGTATCAGTAGCCTGAAAAGCCAAGGTTACAAAGTCTCGAACAGTTTCAGTGCGATTCATGGCCAACACGTAAGTATCAGGATGCTCGGCCTGTAACATCAACCACATGCCTTCAACATACTCTTTTGCAAAACCCCAATCCCGTTTTGAATCTAAATTTCCCAATTCCAAGGTGTCTAATTTACCTAATTTGATTTTAGCAACCGAATCTGTAATTTTTCGAGTCACAAACTCCCGACCACGTAACGGTGACTCATGATTAAATAAAATACCACTGCAAGCAAAGATATTATAGGACTCTCGATAATTCACCGTCATCCAATGAGCAAACAGCTTCGCTACCCCGTATGGGCTCCGCGGATAAAACGGCGTGTCTTCTCTTTGTGGAATAGCTTGAACTTTACCAAACATTTCTGAGGTGGATGCTTGATAATAGCGAGCTTCAGGGTTCACAATTCGAATGGCTTCTAATAAGTTAACGCCACCCATGCCTGTAATTTCGGCAGTCGTAATGGGTTGATCAAAAGATACCCCTACAAAACTTTGTGCGGCTAAATTATAAATTTCACTGGCTTTAGAATTCTGCAATAAGCGAATGCTACCGGACAAATCAGTCAAATCATGCTCAACCAAATGTAAAGCAGGATGATTTTGAATGCCCAACTCTTCAATTCGCCAAAAATTCACTGAACTGGTCCGACGGTATGTACCAAAAACTTCGTACCCTTTAGATAAAAGCAATTCGGCTAAATAGGCTCCATCTTGTCCTGTAATCCCTGTAACGATTGCTCGCTTCACCTGCATTCCTCCTAGCTAAAACAAAGTAAATATCATACAGAATCTTGCCCAATCAATAAAGCTTCTTTTAATTGCTCACCACTTTGTTTTCAAGTTAACCAGGATAGGTAGCGAGATCGCCGATGTAACTTTACTTGTAACTACCGAACACGCCATCCTGATCGCCAGCGATCTCCTTAGGCTAGTTGAGTGCCAATCGAATGAAAATCCCTCGCTAGCGCTCGGGATGACGTCAGCTCTTGTGGTGACAACCGGAACAGTTGCCTTTATTTTTTTATCATGGTGCCTTTAATTTTACGTTTGTAGCATACCTATAACAGCGGCCTCTAAGGCAGCTAAATGCTGATCAATAATTTTCAGTACGGTATGTGAATCAATGTCGCCGAGATAGTCATGAACCAATATGTTTCTGAATCCACTAATGTTTTTCCAGGGCACGGTAGGATATTGTCTGAGCTTTTCCTCTGGCAAGTGTCGAGTGGCCTCTGAAAGCGTTTGCAAATTTCTTAGTGTGGCATCATACAGCATATCATCCGTTGTGATGTCACCACGGGCTTTAATCAATTTAATCTTGTTTATACAATCGATGATATGGTGAGCATATAGATGCCAATTTTTTTTCATAGACTCTTTGCTTCCTTCAAAACTGCGTCGCGAAGATGGCGATTTAACTCATGCTCTGGGACAAGATCTACTTTTCTACCAGTTAGTTTCATCAATTGTTCACATAGTGGCATACGTTGAGTAAAGAGGTCATAGCCTTGAGGGAAATCCACGAGAAAATCAATATCACTGTCAGAGTGTTCCTCGCCTCTTGCAACCGAACCAAAAATTCGTATTCTACGGGCACCATATTCAGTTGCTAACGAAAGAATTTCTTTTTTTTTTGCATGGAGCTCTTGAAGTAACATTGATTGACACCCGCTCGAAATTGTTAATTTAATTTTAGCTGCCAATGAGCAGTTAGGCAATGTACTTTATCAATAAAGCTTCTTTTAATTGCTCAGCACTTTGTTTCCAAGTTAACCAAGGTAGCTGGCGAGATCGCGGATGTAATTGTTTATCATGCAGACTCAACCAAGTTTGAATGGTCTCCGCCAACACATCTGGAGCTAAGCTATCAAAATAATAGGCATGATCACCCGCAACTTCTCGAAAAACAGGAATATCCCTCACAATCAACGGCAAGTCATAAAAGGCAGCCTCAACCAATGACAAACCAAACCCCTCTGCCTCACTAGTCGCAATTAAGCAAGTTGAGGTTTGATAAAACTCTTTTAGAGCCTGATCACTTATAAATTTAAGCCAAAATAACCGCTTGCCGTTTTCAGGGTGAGTACGCAGGCGCTCCGCTAGATCATCTACTAACCACCCCTCTTTCCCGACGATCACAAGAGAAACGGGTTCATTTTGATGCCACAGGATTTCAAAAGCGGAAAGCAGTTGAGCATAGCCTTTTCGAGGCTCGAGCGTACTGACCGCTAAAAATTTTTTTCCGTCATCCCGAGCGCGTACGTCATCCCGAGCGCGTACGTCATCCCGAGCGCGTACGTCATCCCGAGCGCGTACGTCATCCCGAGCGAAGCGAGGGATCTCCTCGTTGTTGCACCGCACCTCATCATGAAGATCCCTCACCTCGTTCGGGATGACGGCTTGAGTAACGGATTGACTGAGCGATGACGACTCTGAAGTACCACCAAAATCCGCCCCCAAATGAAAGTGACTAATCTTAAAACGCTCCATCCGCGCCTGACTATAACCACTTAAACAACGCCTTAATTCCATTGCAACCGATTGCGAAATACAAATCGCACCATCCGCCTGTGTCATCACCCACAACCATTTTAAATAAAGATGATTCAACTGATAATAAAACTTCTCCGGGTACAACAAAGGCAACACATCATAAACAACAAAATACACCTTAACGCCGCGCAACTTATAATCATACAATGTCACTTCTTGTTCAAGTGTATGCTCCGGGGTAAAATCTAATCCAACGAACAAATCGCCTTCTTCAACTTGTACAGGAAGGTCTGGCGCATCACTTCCCAAAAATTGTTTAGCATAACGATACCCCCGCTTTCTGCGCACTGCATAAACAGGCTCAACACGGTAACCAACCGGTGGATTGCTCAGTAACTCTCTCAATAACTGCCTAACAACACGCTGAATGCCTGTTTTTAAATCACGCTCGATTAAAAGAGAGATATCGACTAGGAGCTGTTTTGCATCAACGCCTCGAATGCCTACGTCCCGCGGCGAATTAAAACGGCGAACCCAACTTCTAAAATAATAAACTATTTTTATACACCAGCACGCAACTCGCCGCATCCCCTCTTGACACAAAGCAACTTTACTTCTAAGCGCCCGCAACGGCCTGGTCATTTTCCACGAGCTGCTATTCAGCATATCCTCAAGAACTTGAACCGCCTCCAACGGCTGGCGCCTAACTCGTTTAAGCAGGAGCTTCTCTAACTCAAGGTCTGTCGGTTTTTTAAATTTCTTATTCATAACTCTCTAACAATATCCACTTGAGAATCAATCCAACAGTTTCCTTGAAAGGTAATTTTATTCTTATTCATTACACTAAATAAAAGGGCCATATCAATCCATTCATAATTAATACTTAAATGGGTATAACTCGCAGCCAAAGCCGTAACAATAGAATAACTACCCACACCCAAGTTTGCCGAAAAAGAAACGCTAAACGTATAAACTTGTCCAGCCTCTAACTGTTTCATCATCTGACCCGTGTACCAAGTATTTGTTCCATACATCATCTGACCAAGATTATCTTTAATGCCATATCCCAGCACCAACGTCTCAATGGGTTCAAAAACCTTCACTTTAACACGCAAGGTCACCGCCTCACCCACAGCAATACACTCAACCGCCTCACCCAGACTATTCAATAAGTTAATCTCTTGCACACGCGCCTGCCCCGTCCCAGACACCGTCTGAGTTTTACCATTGGCTAACTGGCTCAACCGCACAGTTTGGTTCTCGCGCTCGGCAATAGCCGCATTATAATAGTCAAACACTTCTTCAGGCGTGCCATCCAACATGATCCCGCCATCTTGTAAAAAAATAGCTCGATCACAAAGGGCTTGTACAGATTCTTTATCATGAGAAACAAAAAACAATGTCGTCCCCTGTTCGTGAAATTCACGAATCCGACTAAAGCTCTTATGCTGAAAATAAGCATCCCCCACAGAGAGCGCTTCATCGATAATCAACAAATCAGGCCGATAAGCCGTCGCCACCGCAAAGGCAACTCGAATCTGCATCCCACTACTGTAGGTTCGCATCGGCTGATCAAAATAATCCCCAATTTCACAAAACGCCGCAATTTCAGGTAAGAGGCGTTTCGCCTCACGACGACTTAACCCCATCAACTGAGTCGCAAAATAAGCATTTTGTCGCCCAGTCAATTCATAATTAAACCCCATACCCAGCTCTAAAATAGCTGACACACGCCCCACTTTAGTGACACAGCCTTCACTAGGCTTCAATGCCCCTGTTAAGAGTTTCAGCAAAGTGCTTTTACCCGCACCATTTTGCCCCACAACCCCAATGGCCTCACCACGCTTAACTTCAAAATTCAAATGACGTAACACCCATTGATGTCTGAGAGGCTTAAAAGAAACCCCAAACCAACGGGCCGCACGCTGCCAATCATATCGGTAAACAGGATAAGATTTCCCGAGGTTTTCTACTTTTAAAACCGGCATCGTATCCACTTCATCTATCATCACGGCACCATCCTCTGTCATCATAGCGCCTTCCACGTCATCCCGAGCGCAGCGAGGGATCTCCTCAATTTGGCAACAATCCCTCATAATACATCCGCCATTTCTTCGTTAGCCCGATGAAACACCATCCACCCCATCGATAAAAACATCACACTCAGCACCAAACACTTCAACAAAACCACCCCACTAGGAAACTGACCATACAACATCACATCCTGATAAGACTGAATCATCGGCAAGATAGGGTTCCAAGCCACAATCGCTTGCAACTGAGGAGGCAAAATACTGATAGGATACACAATCGGCGTGGCCCAAAATAAAAGCTGTAACAAAATCGGCACCACATAAGCTAAATCACGCACAAAAACATTTAAAACACCCAACACCAACCCAAGCCCCACCGCAAACCCCGCCAACATGAGCATCAGCACAGGCATAAATAACAAAAGCGGCCACACCACCGGCAACCCCAATAATAACAAAATCCCAATTGTCACCACAAATAAAATCACATGATTTAACAAAGCAACCCCAGCAGCTGACGCCACCAAAACCAACTTTGGAAAAGACATTTTTTTAATCAAATTAGCCTGCTCAATAAACAACGTCAAAAACCGCGTCACAACCTCTTGAATCAAGCTCCATGCTACTGTACCGCTCATGAGATAAAACACATAAGCATGTTGATGCGTCATATTAGGTAATTTTGCGCTCAAAACATTAGATAAAATAAAGGCATAAATCATAACCTGTAATAAAGGTTGCAGAATCATCCAAAAAAAACCTAAGCGGCTTCGAGAAAAACGAATTTTTAATTCATTCAAAATGCTGCTTAAAACAAATTCTCGGTACTGCCAAACTGTTTGAATCACTTTTATTCCTGTTATTAATATCACTACAAGGTAAACCAAGCACGTCATCCCGAACGTAACGAGGAAACTCCATCCGTTGAGCATGAAAGTACAGTGAAGTTTAAATCGCCGCCACAACCTCTCGCGATAATCCGGTATCTTCGACTAGCGTTTCTTATCGTGCGTTTATTTTATCACAATCAAAGTTCGCTCTCTACATCAACCGAATACATCAACCGAATACATCAACCGAATACACGGGCCATGAATTAATTCGCAACAATCCAGGACAGCGCCACCCACAAGTATCGTTCCGAATTGACTCACTTCATTCACAAAAATGACACTGAGCTCGCTGTATACCCACGCATGCTTTCGCCCTGCTGCAATCGTCCTTGCCTATCCATAAAAAATCACTTAGCATCAGTATCAAATAATTTTTCATTAATCCATTTAAATATAAAATGATCAACCCAAATCAACCATCAATCCACCATACAACATTTCCACGCCTCAACATCGGCTATGACATTTCACAAACAGGTCAATTCAAGGCAGGATGCGGTCATTTTGCTCATGCAATGATTCAATCCGTCATGCCGCTTGCAAGCGAATACAACTATACCTTGTACCCATCTTTTGGTGATTTCTTTTTTGACCCTACATTTCCTCGAATTAATCCTTATTTACAAGGCACACTTGGACCATACCTTCCTACTAAAGAATCAGCCAGAACCTTTTGGAACCATACGCAATTAGAAAAAAAATTAAATAATACACATATTTTACATGCCAACAATTTTTGGTGCCCTACTCAACGATTAAAAGAAACTAAATTAATTTATACCTTATATGATCTAGGTTTTCTCTCCCATTCTCAGTGGACCACAGAAGCCAACCGCATCGGTTGTTTTGAAGGCGTCTTTCGAGCGTCTATTTGCGCAGACTGGATTGTTGCCATTTCTGAGCACACAAAGCGTCATTTTTTAAACCTTTTTCCTTATTTTCCAGAAGATCGTATTCAAGTTATCTATCCTTGCACTAGATTTACTGATACCTCTTTATTGGGTAAGAAACCTGAGGCGTTAGAACAACTCGAGCCCCAGCAATTTTGGCTTAGTGTCGGAACAATTGAACCCAGAAAAAACCACTATTTACTTGTTACCGCCTATGCGGAATATCTTGCTCAAGGTGGAAAACCTATGCCACTTATATTAGCTGGTGGCGAAGGCTGGCTTATGGATGATTTTCAACAACACTTAGCCTCACTGAATATCCAAAAGCACGTTATCCTCACCGGCTATATTGATGACGATACCCTTATCTGGTTATATCGAAACTGCTATGCACATCTCTACCCTTCTCATTTTGAAGGATTTGGTCTGCCCGTATTAGAAAGCATGCAGTTTGGCGCTCCAACACTCTGTTCAAATACCACTTCCATGCCGGAAATCACTAAAAAAGCGGCTTTGCTTTTATCACCTAATGTTCCAGAGGCATGGACACAAGCCATGCTCACCCTCTCTCAATCTACAACACTAAAAGATCAGTTATCCAAAGCAGGTCAAGAACAAGCGTTAACATTTAACTGGCAACATAGTGTTGAAAAACTATTGTCCTTATACCACACTGCCTGGATCACCCCGAAAAGAGACATTCAATGAATATGAAAAGATCGTTCTCCACCTCCATTGCAATTGATTTAACCCCTATACTACCTGGTGGTGAAAATGGCGGTGCGAAAATCTTTATTATCGAACTCATTAAACACCTTTCAATACAAGCACCCGATATACAATTTTTATTACTGACTCATGAACGATCACATCAAGAGCTTCGTATTCTTGATAACAGAAACGTCAAAAGAATGGTTGTTATTGAAGAGCAATCTCCAGTCCTAAAATTACGCTTATCAACATTAACAACGCTAACCCAGCATTATATACGCAACATGAAAAAATGGTGGGTTGGTCATCAACGGACTGAACTTAATTTGATGAAATTAAAAAACACGCAATTACTATTTTGTCCATTTTCAGCCCCTACTTACCATCAAGATAACATCCCCACTGTTTGCACTATTTATGATCTACAATATCAAACATACCCCGATTTTTTTACCCAGCAAGAAAAACAACATCGTCACCAACTCTTTCTGGATGCTTGCTCAAAATCAAAAAAACTCATTACCATTTCAGATTATACAAAAAAAACCGTGATACAACATGGAGAGGTCGACCCTAGTCGCGTTCAAACCGTTTATATGCAAATGGTTCAAAGAACAACGAATCTTGCAAAAAAAAATCATTCTCTTCTTAAAAAATTAAACCTTTTCTCTCAACGTTACCTCATTTATCCCGCTAATTTCTGGAAACATAAAAATCATCAAGCGCTCTTTACTGCCTTTGCCATAGCCAAAGAACAACAATTAGATCCAACCATTAAACTGGTTTGTACAGGTACGCCAAATGCGCATTCTCAATGGCTGTTAGACTCAATTAAAGCCATGAAACTTGACAATAATATCGTGCTTACAGGTTACCTGTCTCACACCGAATTAGCCTCTTTGTTAATGCAGGCCAAAGGCATGATTTTTCCCTCTCTATATGAAGGTTTTGGTATTCCAGTTATTGAAGCATTCGCGCATCAAATCCCTGTTGCCTGTAGTAATCTCAGCGCACTACCTGAAGCTGCACAAACCGCAGCAATTATATTTAACCCTAAAAATCCAGCTGACATTGCTGAGGCCATTCTCCAACTTGCCCGGCTTTCTCCAGACGAACGACTTTTGAGTATTGAGTCAGGGAAAAAACGAGCAACAGATTTTTCTAACCCATCAAAAATGGCCAATGAATATCTCACCGTTTTCAAGGAATTAATACATGAAAATTAGTATCATCACTCCATCATATCAACAAGGTGCATATATTCTCCGAACATTACAAAGCGTTGCCATCCAAAATATCAGCGTAGACTTGGAGCACATTGTGATGGATGGCGGTAGCAAAGACCAAACCGTTGACATCCTAAAAACTGCAGCTCAAACGATGCCGCACATCAACTGGACATCTGAACCCGATAATGGTCAAGCCC
This sequence comes from Gammaproteobacteria bacterium, assembly GCA_026399205.1. Classification (GTDB taxonomy): domain Bacteria; phylum Pseudomonadota; class Gammaproteobacteria; order Legionellales; family Legionellaceae; genus 2-12-FULL-37-14. The sequence continues at coordinate 5,315 of JAPLRL010000007.1, read as the reverse complement.
ACGCAGTCAATAAAGGTATAGAAGCGAGCCGTGGCGACATCATCGGCTGGATCAATTCAGATGACATCTACTATCACGGTGCACTACAAACGGTGCTCGATTATTTTGAAACCCATCCAGACACTGATGTCGTTTATGGAGAAGCTGATCATATTGATGTCCATAATACCCCCTTTGAATCCTATCCAACTGAGCCATGGAACCCTAAACGTCTACCTGAAGTCTGCTTTATTTCTCAACCAGCCTTGTTCTTTAGGCGACGTGTATTTGAAAAACATGGTCTGCTCGATGCCTCATTACAATACTGCATGGATTATGAATATTGGCTACGGTTGAGCCAATCCGATGCATCAGTTGCATTTTTACCAAAAAAGCTAGCTGGCTCAAGATTATACCCAGAAGCAAAAACACTACATGCTAGAATCAAAGCCCATGCTGAGATTAATGATATGATTAAAAATAAATTAGGAAATATACCTCATACATGGATTTATAATTACGCCCATGCTGTAGTTGAGGAAAAATTAAATCGAGAAGAAAACCCCGCTCTGTTTATCAAAAAACTATCTCTACAAACTATCATTAGTTCACTGTATTGGAATAAAAAAATACCCATATCCGTTTTAAAGCAAGTCAGCGGATGGCTCTATTCCACATCGTGGCATTGGAAAAAAAATGATTCTACTGTCAATCAGTGTAGTGAAAAGACTCAGCTTGAGCTACTTTCATCTGAAGGCGCTTACCCCCGTGAACAAAACGAGCATCATTGGTGGCAGTGGGTAAATCAGAAGGTGGTATATGAATTTTCCCCATCCTCCATTTCGACTCAGGATCATCAATCTCATATCGAATTTGGTTATCGTTTATGTAATCCGCAAACGTTAACAATTGATGTCTTTAGTGAGCAATCAGAATGTATCAGCTTTACCATTCCTAGTTCGGAAGCACTGGCAGGTGTTTTTTCTGAACACCTTGCTATTCCACTGAGAACCATATCTTCCATATCGATAAGCTCAGACAGACAATCTACACCGTTGAGCATAGCAGATACGCGTGTAGCATCTTGGCGGATATTGGATTTTGATCTTCATTAAAACACTATTCAAAATAATGGTTTGAATTGTCCAATTTCCTCTGCTATGCTGCAAAACATACAAGAAACATAGTCATAAGATTTCAAGCATGCTATTCACAACCCCTCTTTTTTTATTCTTTTTTCTACCACTGTTTTTCATGGTCTACTACATGCTTCCAAGTCATACCTATAAAAATAGTGTGGCACTCTTAGGTAGCGTCATATTTTTTGCATGGGGAGAGCCTTTATTTGTTTTTGGACTAATAATCAGCACTTATATTGACTATCGAATTTCTCTACTCATCGCACCCAATTCAGCACTTAAACAAAAAACAAAATGTCTTGTCTTATCAATTGCAATCATTATCAACACAGGCATACTTATCTCTTCAAAATACCTCACCTTTATTTGCTCCGCACTGACTTTGCCTCTTGAGGCCTATCTTCATATCAAAATCACTTCACCAAATTTACCACTGATTTTAGGTATTTCTTTTATTACCTTCCATAAAATAAGCTATCTTGTAGATAGTTATAAGGGGCGAGCTACTCCACCTCGCCACTTTTTTGATTGCGCGCTTTATATTTTTCTTTTTCCTCAGCTGATCGCTGGCCCTATTATTAGATATCACGACATTGGCACACAAATTCATTATCGAGAGCACTCAGCAACTGACTTTCTGGTCGGGTTTTTTCGCTTTACAATTGGCCTCATTAAAAAACTCCTCATTGCTGATCCATTAGGTGGCGCCGCCGACCAAATTTTTAGCTTTACACCCAATCACATTTCTACTCTTTTTGCTTGGGGTGGAATACTTTCCTACACTTTACAAATTTATTTCGATTTTTCCGCCTACTCCGACATGGCTATTGGCTTAGGTCGAATGATGGGGTTTCGTTTCCCTGAAAACTTTAATCGCCCCTACACTTCAAAGAGCATCACAGAGTTTTGGAATCGCTGGCATATTTCACTCTCAAACTGGATGCGTATCTATCTTTATATCCCACTCGGTGGAAATCGTGTCTCCATTCCACGAACATATCTTAACCTTTGGATCGTGTTTTTAATTTCAGGGATTTGGCACGGGGCCAGCTGGAGTTTTGTTGTGTGGGGGGCTTACTATGGCTTTTTCCTTTCTATAGAGCGCCTATTTATGGCATCTCAACACTTGAGTAAACTGATTCTGCCGAGTGCCATTCGCCAAATTTTAACCCTTTTCATCATCATGATTGGTTGGGTGTTTTTTAGGTCCCCATCCTTAAGCTATGCCATTAACTACCTATCTCTCTTATTTGGACTCACGTCTACATCACCTATCACCCCATGGGGAATGATTTTCAGCACACAAACCCTCATTACCTTATGCATCGCCTTATCACTTGCCACTTTACCTCTCCCTTCAAAAAGCACGATATCTCATCCGCAAAGTATACTCGCCGCTTGGAATCAGCACACCATTCATGCAGGAGGAGTAAAATTTCTCAGCTTACATTTTATACTTACCATTCCTTTACTTATCCTGTCATGTGCGGCAATCTTTAGCTCTGACGACGTACCCTTCCTTTATTTTAGGTTTTAAATGATAGCGCGCTCACTTAATCATATTGTCGGTGTCCTGCTCTCAACTTCTCTGATTATCATGTTGCTTATCCCAAGCGCACAATGGCTTTTTGAGTTTGGTCCGGAAGTACCACTTTATGGCTATACGCCCCCTATTGTAGATAAGCCGGATGACTATTTGAAAGGCTTCTTTAATAAAAGTTTGCAATCTTGGTCTGAAAAATACGTCCAGCACCATCTCGGCTTTAGAGCAACACTAGTACGAACCTACAATGAAATCAATTACCGGCTGTTCCGTACCACTAATACTAAAATTGTTACGACACCCAAGCACGGTTTATACAGTAACCTATCAATTGATTATCTCAACTATGAGATTACTCATAAAAGTGAATTAGAAAAAAACTACGAAATTGAAGCCAAAAAATTACTTGAAATACAAAAATATCTAGCATCACAAGGAAAGTTTTTTCAAGTTGTAATTGCAAGCAGTAAAGCTTACATTTATCCAGAAGAATTGGGTAATCGCTACCTTTTTGGAGGAACAAATAAACACCTATTCAATAAAACAGTCAGCTTCGGGAATATTCTAAAAGCAACTGGTGTTAATGTAATAGATGCCGGTCCAATTTTACGTCAACTCAATCATAATATTAAATTAGAAACACATCCCGCTTCAGGCGTACATTGGAATTTTGCTGCTGGCTGTATAATTGCAAGTCGAATTATAGTAAATGCTCAACATGTACTTCCAAATCTTCCTCAACTCAACTGCGGCACTTTTCAACGAGTTCATTCCCCTCTGTACAATGTTAATAATGATGGTTATTTATTACTTAACCTATGGTCTGATTTTGGACTATTAAAGAAAACGACAGAACCGACACACATCACATTAGAAAAAAAACAGACTGGCTGGCACCCAAATGTTGTATTTATTGGAGATAGTTATTCAGCGCAAATCCTTTATGCGTATGAGCAGACTAAACTATTCAATCAAATGGTGATGTCCAGTTACTTTCAAAAAAGAGACATTGTTAATTCAAAAATCCCTAAAAAAAATTCACGGCCAATCCAAGAACAAGTTATAAGAGATATTGTTAATAGTGATATTATTATTCTTGAAATGGTTGATTACAACGTTAATCGCTTTTCTTATGGATTCTCTAATTACGGTAATCAGCTGAAACAGGCACTTTCAAAACAAAACGTTCACTCTCGTCGGGAATTCATTCAACGTGAATTGACTTCATCTGCAGGCGCATATGACAGGGAAGAAAATGGGCGGCACTGGTGGCAGTGGGTGAACGCTCAGGTAACCTATACATTTAAACCATTGGTTTCTTCAACGAAGAATCTAAAGACTCATATAGAATTTAGCTATGGTTTGCGTAACCCACAAACTTTGACTATTGGTATTTTAACTACAAAAAACACTCGCATTTCATTCAAAATACCTAAGAACAGAGCAACAGAGGGCGTTTTTTCTAGAAACATTGCTATTCCACTGCAAGAAATAAAATCAGTACAGATACGTACTGATGCTCAACCTAGGAAATTAAGTGCAACTGATCCGCGGATTACTTCTTGGCGGATACTGGATTTTAAGCTTAATAATAATGTCCCTGCGATGAATCTCAGAAAACATAATCAAGAAATTCTGGCTGAACTACTTGCATCTGAGGCGGCTTATGGACGCGAACAAGATGCGTCATTGGTGGCAATGGATTAATCATCAGGTCACCTATAAATTTAAGCCATTACCCTCATCGAAAAATTTAAGGTCTCATATAGAGTTTGGTTATGGTTTGCGTAGTCCGCAAACGTTGACCATTGATATTTTAACTAGAAAAGCGAGACATATTTATTTTAAAATTCCTAAATCAGCTATTGCTTCAGGTGTATTTTCTAAAAACATTGCCATTCCATTGCAAGATATCAAATCGATACAGATTCGCTCTGATGGTCAACCCAGGAAATTAAGTGGGACAGACCCACGTATTGTTTCATAGCGAATACTGGATTTTTGTGTATCAACTAAAGACTCATAAGTATTGATGTCCTCCTTATTTTCAACGATATCGACAACGTTGGCTTCGCCTTTCTAGTGCGTAAAATTTGCGTTTACATTGAATAAACTCGTGGATCCACCTTGAGGGGAAATATGAAAAATAGAAAACCCTTTATCTACCATTAACCAACTATCAAGGAGACTATTATGTTAACACACCCATTATTCGACCAGCTAAAAACATTACGCTGTCAGGGCATGTTAGAGGCGTTTCAAGAGCAACTTAGAACGCCAGACATCAACCGCTTATCATTTGATGAGCGATTTGCTATGCTGATTGAGCAGGAATGTCTTGCCAGAGAAAACAGAAAACTAACAAATCGCCTCAGACAAGCAAAGCTGAAAGACCAAGCTTGTTTAGAAGACATTGATTACTCACAGGATCGTCAACTTTCTAAAATGGTTATCACGCGATTGGCTCTGTGTACTTGGATCTCGAAAAAAGAAAATGTTCTGATCACGGGTTCAACGTGACCTTACGGCAAGCCTGCGCAGAAAAATATTTTTAATTTTTTTGCATTTAGGGGTTGACAGGGTTTTCGGTAGTTTTTTCAAAACTCCCATGCATTTTTTCCCCATTTATAATCCTCCTGTTTGACGTGATCCTG
>JAPLRL010000012.1 GCA_026399205.1 Gammaproteobacteria bacterium | reverse complement strand
TTTCATTAGTCCCTTTAATTTTAGATTAGTTTATCAGATTGTTCTTTATATGCGCTTTTCAGAATTCTTTCTGGTGAAATGAAGTTTTGGATTTACTACCGGCCTGCGCCATTTATTCGCGGGTTATTAGGCCTGTCTACATCAGGCGCGTTGGGTTCGGGCTCCTCTAGCTCATCTGCTTCTTTTTCTGCTTGTTCAAATAAAGGCCCTACAGACTCAAGAGCACTATCCTCATCTGCCTCTTTTCCTGCTTCAGCCGTATGCACATTAGGTTCAGCCTGTTGCTGGGGTTTAGGAGATTCAACTGGCGGCAGGGGAACCGAAAAATCACCTAGCCGCGCCTTGTTATAAATCTCTTCTACGGTAACATCTAGCTCTAGCGCTGTTATGGCTTTCTGTATGTTACTTCCCGCATCTTTTTCTATCTTCAGGCTGATCTCAGCATCACTTATCTCTTTTTTATTACCCTTATTTTTTATCCTCCAATCATCAATCATACGCTCTCTACCAAGGGGCGTATTCATACGATATATAACTTTTTGTCCCTCTTTCATCATCTCTTCATAATGAGCTCTATTTTCATTTGACATCGATTCTTTTGGCATCATCTTCTCCGCTAATACCCATAATTATAATTAATTAATAATCATTAATTATAATTATGGATCAGTTCGTACATATATCAATGAAAAGATATAAGAACAGATCGCTCAAAGGTAGGGTGAAAAAATAAAATATCAACAGACCATCACTTTGACTTATGATCCAACTGGACCTTTAGGCCTCATGCTATTGCGCTGCCGCTGATCCGATTGCTGCTCTTGTTGTTGAGGCATACTCACGCTGGCCACCTTCTCATTATGCTTTTCTACGGTGTGATCGTACGATTGTGTCGTTTGCGTATTGGCTGTCTCTTCCTCTTCTGATGATTCTGCAGCCATTTCCGCCACCTCGCCCGCTACTTTACCAGCAACTGGGCCATGGGTCTTCGATACGACCTGCTCTACCTGATTTCCAACCTCTTTTGAATCGGTCTCTTTTGAATCCGTCCCTTTTGTTTGATTGACGGTAAATTCCTCTCCTTCTTTTTTATCACTTACTTTGTTTGCAATTGCTTCGACGCCCTTAACTGGAAGCATCACTATTTTACTAAGCCAATTCTCTTTCAATTTATCACTAAATTCATTGAGTGAGTTTTCTAGCATTTTCAAGACAATGGCATCCAACCCGCCCTCCAAATTATTTCGATCTGATGCTTTTTTATCGTCTTTTTTATCGTCCTTATTCGCCTCTGGTTGCTTTTTATCTTCTTTTTTGTCTTCACTTTTCTTATCTTCATTTTTTGGGGTGGGTTGATCTTTCACATTCATCGTGGATTCTGGGTCATTCTTTTCTGCATCTTGTGCATCTTGTGCATCTGCAATAGCATTCATATTTACCCCACCTAAGCCCTCTTTAGGTGCAGTGGGTTCTTCTTCTTTGTTATTTTCTGCATCTTGTGCATCTTGTGCATCTGCAATAGCATTCATATCTATCCCACCTACCCCCTCTTTAGGTGCAGTGGGTTTTTCATCTTCCTTTTTTTCATCTTGTTTTTTTGTAACTCCCCAGGTTGTGGATAAGTTTGGATAAGTTTGTTTTATTAGCACTCACAACGAACAAACGTCATCCTGAACGCAGTGAAGGACCTCCTGAATTTGGCTAGATCTTTGTCAAATTGAGATCCTTCGCTACGCTCAGGATGACGTACCTGGGTAGTTACGTTTTTTTTCAATAACATTCATATCTACCCCGCCTAAGTCTTCCTTAGGAGGCGCATTATTTTCATCTTTTTTCTTTTTTATATCTGTTTCAGGTTTTATTTCTTGTTCCTCTATTTCAGCTTCTTTTTGTTCAGATTTAGGTTTTATCTTTTCATTCTCTTGTTCGGCTTTTTTCTGATCCTTCGCTGGCTCAGGAACTGTCTTTTCCTCTAACCTTGCCTGACTCGATTTTGGAATAAAATCCTTAGCCTCCAGCCCCATGGAGGATCTACTTCCAAGTTTTTTTTCTATATATTGACCTAATTTAGTCTTTAACAACCTATCAACAAAAGGTTTTAGCATGGTAGTAATAGGCAGAATGTCTTTAGCTAATTTTTCCATTCCTGCCGCAAGTTTTTTTTTATCGCCGGTAATAAATGCACCAAAGGTAGAAATCGCTGTACCCGCCACACTAAAAGCCACCTTAAGAAACGCTGGGCTCATGGCGACCTTACGAGCATCGCTGAGTACTTTTAAAGCAGATTCTTTTTCTGGTATTTTGGGTGGTGGGGTGTCATGTGTTTCACAAAATTGTTTAAATTCACCTTCATCTTTAACACCAAGCTTTTGATAGTGCTTATCGAGCTCTTTTTCGTCTTCCTTTACCTTCCTTTCAAAAAAGGCCTCTTGACTCTCTCCCTCACCCACCTTCCCTGCATCTTTTGCCGCACTAAACATCTGATCTCTGATAGGACCAGGCGTATTCGCAGTTTCAATTGATGCTTTTAGATCGTGGATCGCTGTAACCGTATCCGCAGTCTCTTTGCTTATCTTTAGTTTAGGCATTACCCTCTCTCAACAACCTCATGTGCTCTGCTTTAAGTATGGACAAAATATGTAGGAAATAAAAGCCGTGGTGTAATTAAAAAAAGCTGAGCAATACGCTCAGCTTAAAGGTTTGTTGGGCCAAGGCCCAACCTACGGCTTTTGATTAGCGAACTGCACGTTCAATCGCCTCTCCACTATTTGACACGTCCTTACCGACACCATGGACCGTGTTACATCCACTTAACAACCCTACTGATACACAAAGAAAACAAGCAACAGCAATGATGACGTTTCTCATGATGTACTCCATAAAAGTTAAGTTAAAATGTATCTTACAAATTTGAGTATAGTTGAAGATTTTTAAAACATAGGAAATAAAGCGGAAAAAACCTCATTATTTAGACATTGGGCTTTGACAAGGGAGCAGCAGGAGCAGGTTTGGCTTTGGCATCAGAAGCTGTACGCGTAGCTTGACTCAAATCATCATACGCCCCTTTCTTAGATGATTGAGATACCATATTACCTTGTGTGCTCGGCTCAACAGACATAGTAACCCCAGGCCCTTGCGCTGTTTTCGTTTCTGAAACACTATTATCCGGCACCCACGATTTGAAAATACGCCCTTCTTTCTTAAATTTAGTCCCTTGCTCAAATTTAACAGCCTCCCCCGTTGATTTTTGCACCACCATCATCGGCGCAGCCCCCTGAGACGTGGTTTTAAGATAATCGTCTACGGCACTCGCAGACTTAAACTTTCCAAATGTCCCAAGAACCTCCCACTCCCCTTTTTTATTCATTTCAAAAAAGGATTTACCATCTGATTTAAATACTTCTTTGCCCGAACTGTCTTTTATCACAAACGCATTACCTTCTGACTGTTCAGCAAATTTTTTAAAAAATGCCTTTGAGTCCTTTTTATTTTTAAAGTTCATCGTTGTGATCGTTGAACCGTCAGGATTACTTTTCTCAACCGGTACAGTATGCCCCCTAGAAAAATCACCTAAAATTTTTGCGACCCCTGTATGTTTATAGGTATCGTTATAAACCTCAATCATCGATTTAGTTTTTTCGGACGTTTGTGATTTACCAGACTGCTCCGCAACCAATTTTACCGCTTCTTCATCTTCTTCAGGTGTAGTGGTACCAGAAACAGTCGTTTTATTCTCAACAATAGGCGCCGATTCTGCAGGGGTAGTGTTAGAGGCACGCACTGCATCGCTTGTAGTAACCGTTCCTGAAGCGGGAGTCACTACCTCACCTGTAGGTACAGCATTAACCGTGCTCTCAGCTGACAAATTACGTAAATCATTCTTCATCTGAGCATATGCATCTGATTGCTTAAATTTCAGCCAATCCTTATGTGAAGCAGCATAAGCGTTAAAAACTTCAGGTTTTGAAATTATCATTTCATCTGTAAAATTATCCTGAATACTCCGATAAATCTCCGCAAGCTCACCTTCTTTGTTCTTCTTCATTCTGGCAAAAAACTCTGTTCTATCCTCATTTCCTGGGGCTTTCTCAAAAGCCGCCTGTCTAGCAAGAATAGACTCCGCGTCGGTTCCATCTATCATGGTCAATGTCTTTCTTATTTCATCCGCTCTATCGATCAGTCTAGATCTCATTTCATCACGTTTGTCAGCATGCTCCAGATAGCTTTTCCAACTATCAAAACCGGTTTCTTTTAGCATATCTTGCATGTACTGCATTTTCTCCGCACGGACTGAGGCCATTATCTCAGTTTCATTTTTTTCTTGATTCTTAGGATACTTTGCCCACCCCTTCAGGTTCTCCGCTAACCTTGTCCTGGCGTCAGTCTCCCATAAGACACTATCCCGTTGCATCGTCCAATCTAAAAGCCCCTCCTGATTGATTTTAGCTTTAACTTTAGGCGCAACTGCTCCACCTGTAGGAGAAACTTTTTCAACAGACTTCTCCGTCTCTAGAACAGGCACCTCATCCTTTAGAAAAGATTGAAGATGAAGATTGACATCTTTATCGAGCGGTTCCTCGATCGTCTTCAGGTAATTTATCTCAACATTAAGACTTTCGTCTAATCTTTCACGAAACCTAAATTTTTCAATCTCGCTAAGATTTAACTCTTCGTAAGCCGAGACAATGTCTCGTACCAAACGGCTATAGATCTCGTTAAGCATTAGATGTTTACGACCAAGATTTTTAATATAAGGGTATCTCTCACAGAATTGAACCAGCATTGTCTTTTCCAACCGCTTTTCCGTAGGCCCTTTAGAATTATTCACCATATAAATGAGTGTTCTACCTGCTGCAATCTTATTTTTAAGAAACGTCACCCTTGCACTATCTGGCATCATTTTCTCCTATCTTATAACTGGTAAATAACTAAAACGATTACATAGTATAAGTATCGCACACTTTGATGATAAATCAAGAATAAAAAGTATAAAGGTGATTCATGAGCGATGCGCGCATATGCTTTGATTGTGGGGTAATCACATAAGGTTTTATATTAAAAAATTCCGCGATAGCGGTGATTCACGTGAAGGTTTACGCTTGTGTTAGCGTTACCGGCTTTTGTAATGAGGAAAAAAGGTTCTAAATAATGAGACGATTCCCAGGGCGAGGTATGCGCCGAGGTAACTCAGAGTGGTGGTGGACACATCGCAAAAAAAAATCCCACCAAACAGTGGGATCTTCGTAAGGCTCCTGTGTCCACCCTACATTTTAACTTGCAGCTTTTGGCTTCGCTTTAGGCTTTGCAGCAGATTTTGCTTTAGGCTCTACCTTTTTAGCATCCGCTTTAGGTTTAGCTTCAGCCTTAGGTTTAGCAACTTTTTTAGGCTTTTCAGCTTTTGGTGCTTTCTCTTTGACTGCTACGACTTTTTTAACAGGCTGCTTAACCTCAATCTTCACATCACGATCAACCAGCTCAATAATCGCCATCGGCGCTTTATCACCTTCGCGGAAACCACATTTAATGATACGTGTGTAACCACCAGGGCGGTTCTCATAACGAGGACCTATCTGTTGAAACAATTTGACCACAGCATCACGCTGACGCAGGTGATCAAACGCGTGACGTCTTGCTGCCAATGAATCATCTTTTGATTTCGTGATCAAAGGCTCAATGAAGCGACGCAATTCTTTTGCTTTTGGAAGCGTTGTTTTAATCAGCTCATGTTGAATTAATGCCAAACATAGGTTCATCATCAATGCTTTTCTATGGCTGCTCGTCCGACCAAACTTTCGGCCGATATTACGGTGACGCATACCCTTACTCCTCGCTCTTATTAGCCAATTCTGCTGGTGGCCAATTATCTAACTTCATGCCCAATGAAAGAGAATGCACCGCTAACACATCTTTAATCTCTGTTAACGATTTCTTTCCTAAATTAGGCGTTTTCAGTAATTCGCTTTCCGGTTTTTGTACCAAATCACCAATATAGTATATGTTTTCAGCTTTCAAACAATTTGCTGATCTAACAGTCAACTCTAAATCATCAACCGGTCGCAATAAAATAGGGTCAAACTGGTGTTGATTCCCGCGACTCGTGCGTGATTCTTCGTACTGTAAATCAACAAAGGCATTGAGCTGACGCTGTAAAATAGTCGCAGACAAGCGAACTGCTTCTTCAGGGTCTAACGTGCCATTGGTTTGAATATCAATCATGAGCTTGTCTAAATCAGTTCGGTTTTCAACCCGCGCATTTTCAACTGCGTAAGACACCCTAACAACAGGTGAAAACGAATTATCAACTTTCAATGTGCCGACGACAGTTTTAGCAGCCAATTCATCTTCTTCATCAACATATTGGCTCTCATGATAGTGAAATCCAACCCCTTTTTTAACTTTGATGGTCATGTTGAGTTTGCCAACTTGATTCAAAGTTGCAATATGCAATTCAGGGTTAATAATTTCCACATCGTGCGTCAACTGAATGTCAGAGGCCTTAACTTCACCAGGACCTGTTTTATTCAGTGTAAGCGTCGCTTCTTGACCTTTGGCCATTTTTAACGCCAAGCCTTTTAGGTTTAACAGGATATCGATCACATCCTCTTTAATGCCTTCAAGCGTACTATATTCGTGCAACACACCGTCGATCATGACTTCAGTCACAGCACAACCAGGCATTGACGATAGCAAAATACGTCTTAAAGCCGTACCTAAAGTTTCGCCAAAACCTCTTTCTAGCGGTTCTAGTACGATTCGAAAGTGATTCGCCTGTTCAGATTGAACCTTGATCACACTTGGGGTCAACATATCATTGATATCAGTATACATTCGGGTCTTTCTCCGAGGTTACTTAGAATAAAGTTCAACAACTAAATTCACATTATACTCTGGCATCATATTCATCATTTCTGCCAAAGTGGGAATCGCGCGATAAGTCCCTCTCATTGCCGCAGGATCAACAACGATCCAATCACATGGTGCACGCTGCTCCGACAAGGCTAACGCAGCCTGAATCCTTGCCTGCTCTTTCGCTTTTTGACGAATCACAACCACATCACCAGGAGAAACGGTATAAGAAGCAATATTGATCGGACGATCATTCACTAAAATGGCCTTATGCGAAACCAATTGTCTAGCCTCGGCACGCGTACAGGAAAACCCCATTCTATAAACCACATTATCTAAACGTCTTTCAAGCAAAGACATCAGATTTTCACCTGTTGAGCCTTTTTGCTTAGACGCTTTACGATAAGCATTTCGAAACTGTCGCTCTAGCACGCCATAATAATGTTTCATTTTTTGCTTTTCACGCAGCTGCAATCCATAGTTATTCAGGCGCGGCTTTTTATCTCCATGTTGACCAGGCAATTTTTCTGCCTTGCACTTGGATTTATAATCTCTAACACCACTCTTTAAACCATGGTCTACGCCATCCCGTCTAGATAAGCGACACTTTGGTCCTACATACTTTGCCATTAATCACTCCTAAATTATACGCGTCGTTTTTTAGGCGGTTTACATCCATTGTGTGGAATGCCAGTCACATCAGCAATCTCAACAATTTTAAATTCCTGAGAAATCAATTCTCTCACCGTTGATTCACGCCCAGGACCAGGCCCATATACCAAAACGGCAACAGACTTCATTCCATACTCTTTCGCTTTCACCGCTGCGCGTTCAACCGCTATCTGTGCAGCGTAAGGAGTACTTTTTCGAGATCCCCTAAACCCTGAACCACCAGCAGTAGCCCAACACAAGGTGTTACCTTGCCTGTCAGTAAACGTGATAATCGTATTGTTAAATGATGCATGAACATGAACAATCCCGTCTGTCACGACTCGTTTTACTTTTTTCTTACCTTTTTGTTGCTTTGATTTAGCGGTAGCCATTTATTTATCCTAAACAGTAATCACACATTGACAGCTTTACGACGACCCTTTCTGGTTCGCGCATTAGTACGTGTCCGTTGTCCACGACAGGGCAACCCACGACGATGCCGTTGTCCTCGAAAACATCCCAAATCCATTAGCCGTTTAATATTCATACTCACAAGCCGTCGTAAATCGCCTTCTACCACGAGTTTACCGACCTCACTGCGAAGTAATTCAAGTTGGCTCTCAGACAGTTGAGATACCTTTGCACTCTGCTCAACTCCAAGAAGATTGCATATTTTTCTTGCGCTAGATAGACCAACCCCATAAATTGAGGTTAACGCAATCACTACGTGCTTATGGTCAGGAATATTAACGCCTGCTATACGAGCCATTCATGTCTCCAACGGTTTACTGCCTTTTGAAAAGGCAGGAATTTTACTATTTTCAAAACCCAAAAGCAAGGGAAATATATATTAACCCTCACCCTACCCTCGTCATTCTTTACCCTTGACGCTGTTTATGCCGAGCATCCTTACAAATGACTCTAACTGCACCTTTTCTTTTAATCACTTTGCAATTACGGCAAATTCGTTTTACTGAAGCTCTTACTTTCATGTCATACTCCTGGACACCACACTATTAAACTAACCCACGTCATTAATGTAACCCACGTCATCCTGAGCCCAGCGAATGATCTCCTTCACCAGACTCTATGCTAACCTGCAGGAGACCCCTCGCTACGCTCAGGATGACGTGCGGAATTACCTATTAATTAACCAACTTAAAATTCGTTTTCTTCATGAGCGACTCGTATTTTTGTGTCATCAAATGCGCCTGCACTTGTGCCACAAAATCCATAATCACCACCACGATAATCAACAAAGATGTTCCACCAAAATAAAACGGAACATGCCAGGTCACCATCAAAATTTGGGGTAACAAACAAACTAACACCAAATAAACAGCCCCAACCAATGTCAAACGTGTCATCACCAAATCAATGTATCTAGTGGTTTGTTCTCCTGGTCTAATCCCTGGAATAAAAGCACCAGACTTCTTCAAATTATCAGAGGTATCTTTAGGATTAAATACCAAAGCTGCATAGAAAAAGGCGAAAAACACAATTGCCGCTGCATAGACTATTAAATACAGTGGTTGACCAGGCGACAACGCCAACCCAACGTCCGACAACCAGGTCAGTCCTTTTGTATTAGAAAAAAACTGCGCTAAAGTCGCTGGAAGCAAAATAATGCTTGAAGCAAAAATCGGCGGGATAACGCCCGACATATTAATCTTTAAAGGCAAATGTGTCGACTGTGCAGCATACACTTTTCTGCCTTGTGTACGTTGCGCATAGTTCACCCTGATGCGTCTCTGCGCACGCTCTATAAACACCACAAAACCGGTTACACTCACAACAACCACGACCACCAACAACAAGACCAAGCCTTGCATTTGACCTTCTTTAACTTGTTGAAACAGTGACCCTACTGCCTGAGGCAAGCTCGATGCAATCCCTGAAAAGATAATCAGAGATATACCATTCCCGACGCCTCGTTCAGTGATTTGTTCACCAAGCCACATCAAAAACAAGGTTCCTGCGACCATGGTTATCACCGCTATAGCATAAAAAGATATGCCAGTTGACAGAGCAATATGTTGGCTAGCCAACCATTTAGCCATCCCCAGTGATTGAATACAGGATAACAATAACGTTAAATACCGCGTATATTGATTAATTTTTCTCCTGCCCTGCTCACCTTCTTTTTTTAACTGCTCAAGCGTAGGTGAAACCACCGTAAACAACTGAATAATAATTGAAGCTGAAATATAGGGCATAATCCCGATGGCAAACACGCTTACGCGCGATAATGCACCACCTGAAAACATATTAAACAAGCCAAAAATCGTATTTTGTTGCTGTAAAAAAAACTGAGCCAGTCTTTCAGGATCTAAGCCGGGTACGGGAATATGTGCGCCAATACGGTAAACAATAATGCCCAATACCACAAACAGCAATCGAGATTTTAATTCAGCCAACCCACCCATGGATTGGCTCGATAGCGGAGACTTATCTTTCATGATTTAGCGTCAATCTGACCGCCAGCCTGTTCAACAGCCAAGCGTGCACCTTTTGTTACAAAAATACCTTTTAAATGAACAGATCGACTGATTTCACCAGAAGCAATAACTTTCACTTTCTTGATCATCGGCAAAACAAGACCCGCTTGCTTTAGAGAATTTAAAGTGATCTCTTGGCCTTCGATCAAATTGATTTCAGATAAAGTGACTTCATCAACAAACCTAGACATTTTTGACTTAAAGCCCATTTTAGGTAATCGACGTTGAATCGGCATTTGACCGCCTTCAAAGTTGATTTTAGTAAAGCCGCCAGAACGTGATTTTTGTCCTTTATGACCTTTACCGCAAGTTTTACCTAAACCAGAGCCAATACCACGACCGACTCTTCTTCTGTTTTTTCTTGAACCTGGCGTTGGTGACAACGTATTCAACATCATGACTTCAACTCCTCAACTTGCACCAAATAACTCACAAGGTGAATCATGCCACGAACACAGGCATTATCTGGTTTAACAACTGTTCGGTTCATTTTTCGCAACCCAAGCAAATTAAGTATTGTTACATGCTTCGGGCGACGACCTATTATGCTTTTCACCAAGGTAATACTCAATTTATTACTCATCCCGCCTCTCCTGTCACTTGCGCAACTGTTTTACCACGCTTTGCAGCCACATGATCAGGTGTGCCAATTAAAGCCAATGCTTTAATGGTGGCTCGTACGACATTATTGGGATTTGACGAACCAATACATTTTGCCAAAATATTTTGTACGCCTAATACTTCTAACACTGCGCGCATTGCACCACCTGCAATGATACCTGTACCTTCACTTGCGGGCTTCATAAATACTTTAGAGGCACCAAAATTTGCGGTCATCTCGTGGTAAATGGTTTTCCCAACTAAAGGAATATAAACCAAGTTTTTCTTGGCTTGGTCCATCGCCTTTTGTATTGCAATAGGCACTTCTCGCGCCTTACCTCGACCAAAGCCAACACGGCCTTTTCCATCACCAATCACAACAAGGGCAGCAAAACCAAAAATTCGTCCACCTTTAACGACTTTTGCGGTTCGCGTAACAGAAACCAACTTTTCTTGGTATCCCTCATTTTTTACGTTTTCATCTGATGCCATTACAATTCCTTAGAAATTCAAGCCGCCTTCACGCGCGCCTTTCGCCAGTGCAGCTACACGACCATGATATTTAAAACCAGAGCGATCAAAAGCCACCTCAATGATTTCTTTGGTTTTAGCACGTAAGGCCAAACTCTTACCGACCAGCTCCGCTCTTTCCGTCTTGTTACCCTTCATCTGATCTTTCAACTGCGTATCATTTGATGATGCGGAAACCATCACGACATCTCCCTTTTCACCAGGAGAAACAATTTGAGCATAAATGTGCAGTGCACTACGAAACACCACCAACCGCGGACGCTTGCCCTGTCTTTTGATCAGAGCTTTAGCTTTTAGCCCGCGACGTAATCTAGCTTTGTGTTTATTCATCATTTAACCCTTACTTTTTCTTAGCTTCTTTCTTGATGATAACTTCTCCAAGGTACCGAATACCTTTACCCTTATAAGGTTCTGGAGGACGAATAGAACGTATTTCCGCAGCGACCTGCCCTATGAGCTGCTTATCTATACCCTGCAAAATCACAACTGTATTACTGGGTGATTCGGCAGAAATACCTTTCGGTAATTTATATTCAACTGGGTGAGAATAACCCACAGACAACGTCAACATATGTTGCGCCGCTTGTACGCGATAACCAACGCCAACCAATTCGAGCGTAGTCTTATAGCCGTCAGTTACACCACAGACCATATTATTAACGACCGCTCTTGCAGTTCCTGCATGTGACCAAGCTTTGGTCTGATCTTTTTTAGGCCTAAACTGAATAACCGTTTCATTGCCTTCACCTGTGATTTGTTTTACATCAACAGTGTGATTCACATGTTGTGTTAAAGACCCTTTAGGACCTTTAACTGTGATCATATTTTCTTCTACCTTCAGCTCAACGTGTGCCGGTAGGATAATGTTAGCTTTTGCTACTCTTGACATGATTGTCCTCTTCTACACTTAAGCAACTTCGCAAATGACTTCACCACCAATGCCTTTCGCTTTTGCAGAAAAGTGGGTCATCACCCCTTGAGAAGTGGTTAATATCGCAATGCCAAACCCCGGCACCCTAGGTAAATTTTTAGTGGATCGATATACCCGCAGGCCTGTTCGACTCACACGATTAAGCTTGTCAATAACGGGTCGGCCTTGGAAGTATTTGAGTTGAACAGTCATGTTTTTATGACCTTCTTTTTCTTCAAAATGGTAACCCAAGACATAACCCTCTTCTTGTAACACCTTCACAATCTGTTCTTTTAACTTAGAAGCTGGAAAAGAAACAGATAGATGTTTCGCTTGCTGTGCGTTGCGTATTCTCGTCAACATATCAGCCACAGGATCCTGCATACTCACAATCGCTCTCCAATAAAAATTACCAACTCGATTTACGTCCACCAGGAACATAACCAGTCATCAAATATTGCCGTAAACAAATTCGACATAACTTAAACTTTCGGTAAACAGCGCGCGAACGACCACATTGCATGCAACGTGTCGTATGACGAACTGGGTTTGAATTCAAGGGCAACTTAGCTAATTGCACTTGAAGGCCCATCATTTCATCTAAATTTGAAGCCGCTTTCATTTTAGTCTTCAAACTTTTACGCTGTTCATGATGCTTATCTACCAATTTTTCTTTTCGAGATTCTCGTATCAGAATTGATTTTCTAGCCACAATCAGTACCCTTCATCAAAATTAATGTTTATTGTTTATCTTTATCTTTCAACGGTAAATTGAAAGCCAACAATAGCGCCCTTGCTTCTTCATCTGTTTTAGCAGATGTCGTGATATTGATATCTAACCCACGAACACTATCTGTCTTATCGTAATCAATTTCAGGAAAAACCAGCTGCTCTTGAATGCCTAAGCTATAATTACCAGTTCCGTCAAACGACTTCGGATTTAACCCACGAAAATCTCTTACTCGCGGTAAAGCGATTGCAATCAAACGATCTAAAAACTCATACATTCGATCGTTGCGCAAGGTAACTTTGCAACCTATAGGCCACCCTTCACGGATTTTAAAGCCCGCTATAGAGTTTCTTGCCAAGGTTACAATGGGTTTTTGACCGGAGATACGTATCATGTCATCAACTGCATGATTCATGATTTTTTTATCTAGCACAGCCTCACCCACGCCCATGTTAAGCGTGATTTTCGTGATGCGCGGTACTTCCATCACACTCTTATACCCGAAGCGTTTCATCATCATTGGGACGACGTCACTTTTAAATACTGTTTTTAACCTAGCCATGATTTCCATCCACACTTACACAACATCAAGAAGCTCATTATTTGACTTAAAATACCTGACTTTACGTGGTTCACCACTCACTTCAATGAATTTAAATCCCACTTTGTCTGCCTTTTTCGTGACAGGATTATACAGAGCAACGTTAGATAAATCCAATGCTGCTTCTTTTGTCACAATTCCACCGTCTTGCTGTTTTTGAGGATTTGCCTTAAGGTGTTTTTTTATCAAATTAGCACCCTCAACAACCACACGGTTTTTGTCTAGAAGCATTTTGAGGACTTTTCCAACATGTCCTTTACTTTTTCCGGTTGTTACAATAACAAGATCACCAGATTTAACTCGATTCATGCTGTCTCTCCCCTTACAATACTTCAGGCGCCAATGAAATGATTTTCATAAATCGCTCTCGTAGCTCACGTGTCACTGGCCCAAAAATACGTGTACCAATCGGTTCATTTTGATTCGACAACAATACTGCTGCATTGCCATCAAAGCGAATTAAAGAACCATCATCTCGTCGTACACCGTGCGCAGTTCTGATCACAACAGCTTTCATCACTGAGCCTTTTTTTACTTTACTTTTGGGAAGTGCATCTTTCACACTGACTTTAATGACATCCCCAATCCGTGCATAGCGACGGTGTGATCCCCCAAGCACTTTAATACACATTACTTTACGTGCCCCGCTGTTATCAGCGACATCAAGCACCGTCTGCATTTGAATCATGTTTCTCTCCACTCAACTCAAGCACACCTAAAAAGGCTGCAGAGTATAACAACCTTTAAGGATGATTAAAAGATTACGTTACAATATCGACCAATGCCCAAGACTTATTTTTTGAAATTGGACGCACTTGCTTAATACGAACAAGGTCACCTATTTTACAGGATTGGGTCTCATCATGTGCTTGTATTTTTGTTGTTCTTTTTAAAATTTTACCATACTTAGGGTGTTTAACCGTTCTTTCAACGAGAACAACAATGGTTTTATCCATTTTGTCACTCACGACACGCCCAGATAAAGTGCGCATTACTGGTTCTTGACTAGTCACTGTGCACCTCACTTTGCTTTTGTGTCAAAATCGTTTTAGTACGAGCTATCGCCTTTCTTAAGTTACCAAACTCATGGAACTTTTCTAAGGAGCCCGTTGAACGTCGGATTCTTAATTTAAATTGCTCTTTTCGAAATTCAAGCAATTTTGATTCAAGCTCTTCAACGTTTAATTCACGTAATTCAGAAGTACGCATTGTCACATCACCTTTCGTTCTTCAAATATGACTTTAAAGGGTAGCTTCGCTTTAGCAAGATCAAATGCTTGCATTGCAATTTCACGCGTCACTCCCTCCATCTCAAACAACATTTTTCCGGGTTGTATTTGCGCAACCCAATATTCTACGTTTCCTTTACCTGTACCTTGTCGAACTTGTAAAGGTTTTTGTGTGATGGGCTTATCAGGAAAAACTCTAATCCAGATTTTTCCACCCCGTTTAATATATCGCGTCATTGCGCGTCGGGCCGCTTCGATTTGTCTGGCGGTCAAACGACCACGTTCTGCCGCTTTTAGACCGAACTCACCGAAACTCACTTTACAACCACGTAACGCAAGACCTCGATTTTTACCTTTCATTTGTTTGCGAAATTTTGTTCTTTTTGGCTGCATCATGTTCGGGCACCTCTTGATGATGACTCATCAGTTTGACGCGTTTTCTGAGGCAGAACTTCACCTTTGAAAATCCAAACTTTCACGCCAATAATACCATAAGTCGTTTTAGCTTCTGCAGTGCCATAGTCAACATTTGCTCTGAACGTGTGCAAAGGCACTCGACCTTCACGATAAGATTCGGTTCTAGCAATTTCAGCGCCACCTAAGCGACCACTCACGCAAATTTTAATCCCTTTTGCGCCAGATTTCAGTGCTGTTTGTACCGCTCTTTTCATTGCACGTCGGAACATCACACGCTGCTCTAGCTGCTGTGCAATCCCTTCGGCGACTAAAACTGAGTCTAACTCAGGTTTTTTCACTTCCTCAATGTTGAGGTGAACTGGTACACCAAGCTTCGTAGAAATTTCTTGTCGTAGCGCTTCAATGCCGCCACCTTTCTTTCCAATAATCACACCAGGGCGTGCTGCAAGAATCGTCACAATCGCATTGTTTGCTGGTCGTGAAATGAGAATTTGGCTCACTGCTGCTGAAGCTAATTTTTGCTTCAAAAGCTTTCTCAAACTGATATCTTGATTCAGCAGTTGTGCATAATTTTTATTAGCATACCATTTAGAGTTCCAATCTTTCACAATCCCCAAACGAATGCCAATTGGATTAACTTTCTGACCCATCGCTACTCTCCGTTGGATACAATAATTATAATATGACTCGAACGTTTAGAAATTCTATTCGCCCGCCCCTTTGCTCTTGGACTGATCCTTTTCAGCGTGGGGCCTTCATTCACTTGGACCTGACTCACAACAAGTTCATCAACATCCGCGCCATGATTATTTTCAGCATTCGCTATTGCAGACTGTAAAAGCTTCAACATCAAAACCGCCCCCTTTTTAGGGGTGAATCGAAGAATATCCAATGCTTTCGCCACGTGTCGTCGACGGATCATATCGGCTATCAAACGAGCCTTCTGCGCCGACATAGACGCGCCATTTAATTTTGCAGTTACTTCCATCTTTTGCCTCTCACAAAATTACTTGCCTTTTACCTTTCTATCGCCAGAATGGCCTTTAAACGTGCGCGTAATAGAAAACTCACCTAATTTGTGACCAATCATGTTTTCAGTAACAAATACCGGAATAAAATCTTTGCCATTATGAACCGCAAAGGTTAAGTCAATCATTTCAGGTAAAATGGTTGAACGCCTTGACCATGTCTTAATGGGCTTACGAGATTTTGTCTCAACAGCCGAAATTACTTTATTCATTAAATGCATGTCAACAAATGGACCCTTTCGAGTAGAACGTGGCACGTTTTTCTCTCCTCAATATTGCAATTACTTCTTATGTCGCGAACGTACAATAAACACATTGGTGCGTTTATTCTTTCGTGTTTTATATCCTTTAGTCGGGATACCCCATGGCGTAACTGGATGACGTCCACCCGATGTTTTACCTTCTCCACCACCGTGAGGGTGATCAACAGGGTTCATCGCGACGCCTCGAACGGTTGGTCTAATACCGCGCCAACGTTTGGCACCGGCTTTACCTAGCGAGCGGAGGTTATGTTCACCATTACTTACTTCACCAATCACAGCGCGACATTCTACCAGGACTTTACGCATTTCACCAGAGCGCAATTTAATCGTTGCATATTGCCCTTCTTTGGCAACAACTTGGCCATAGCATCCGGCACTTCTTAATAGTTGAGCGCCTTTAGCAGGTTTAAGCTCGATGCAATGAATTGTCGTCCCTAATGGAATATGACGCAAAGGTAAACAATTGCCTACACTAATCGGCGCTTGATCACCACTCATGATCTTGTCGCCAACTGAAAGTGACTTAGGCGCAATAATATATCTGCGTTCACCATCTTGATAGAGCACAAGTGCAATCAGTGCGGTACGATTTGGATCGTATTCAATTCGCTCTACTTTTGCTTCGATTTGATCTTTATTTCGTTTGAAATCGACCAAGCGATATTTAGTTCGTGTTCCGCCACCAATATGTCGAACAGTAATCCGACCCAGGTTGTTTCGTCCACCCGTTTTATTCAATGTTTCTACCAAGGGACGATAAGGCTTTCCTTTATGGATGCCTACATGAACCACCTTGATTACGCCACGCCTTCCGGGAGATGTGGGTTTTGATTTAATCAACGCCATCTTATCTGCCTCACTCCGCTACTGTAAATTGAATATCATACTGTTCGAACAGTGTAACATAAGCTTTTTTCCAATCGGAACGTTTCCCAATTGTTTTTTTAAAACGCTTGGCCTTTCCTTTTACATTCAGTGTTGCAACGTCTTTTACCTTGACTTCAAACAACTGCTCGACCGCTGCTTTAATTTCATTTTTTGTCGCAGTAGACAAAACCGTAAAAGTAAATTGCTTGTGCTTATCAGCCAGTCTTGTTGTTTTTTCCGAAGTATGTGGAAAACGCAAAACTGTTAACAGTCTTTCTTGATTCATTGTAAGTGCTCCTCAAGATGTTGTAGTGCATCCCGGGTCATGATTACTTTCTTAAAAGTTAATAAAACCACTGGATCCACTGTATGCGTATCTGCAATACCAAACTCATAGAGATTACGCGAACTCAAGTACACTTCTTCTGTGACTTCATGCATCACAATCAAGGCATCGGGAATATCAAAGGTCTTCATTTTATTAATAAAAGACTTTGTTTTATGATCTTCCGTTTGAAAGCTCTCTACGACAAGTAAGTCACCGCGACGATATAACTCAGAAAGAATAGATCGAATCGCACGTTTATACATTTTTTTATTCAGTTTTTGTGAATAATCTCTTTTCTTAGATGCAAAAGTAACACCGCCCCCACGCCAAATTGGACTTCTAATTGTCCCTGCACGGGCACGACCGGTTCCTTTTTGCTTCCAAGGTTTTCTTCCACCACCGCGTACTTCAGAGCGTGTTTTTTGCGCACTGTTCCCGCTTCTTGCATTATTCAGAAACGCAACAACCGCCTGGTGCACTAACCCTTCGTTAAATGGATAGTTGAAAATATCTGGACTGACAGAAAGTTTTTCTTTTGTATCAAATGTGATAATTTCCATCATTTACCCTCTACATTAATCTTTTTTACTGCTGGGCGTACTTCAACCATGGAACCTGGCGCTCCGGGAATACCCCCTTTCACTAGCAAAAGATGACGCTCTAAATCTAGTTTAATCACTTTAAGATTTTGAATCGTAACGCGTGCTGCGCCATCATGCCCTGCCATTTTTTTACCTTTAAATACTCTTCCTGGTGTTTGGTTTTGACCAATAGAACCAGGCACTCGATGCGAACGTGAGTTACCATGTGTTGCATCTTGAGTTCTAAAATGATGTCGTTTCACCACACCTGTAAAGCCCTTTCCTTTGGTAATCGAGGAAACGTCAATAAATTGACCGATTTTAAAGCAGGCATCTAACTCAATCACTTGGCCCAGTGTAAACTGCTCAAGTGAGTCTACTGGAAATTCTCGAATCATATCTCCGGCTTCAATAGAGGCTTTTGCAAAATGACCCGCCATTGGCTTATTCACACGGCTCGATTTCTTCGCCCCACCTGTCACTTGAATGGCTTCGTAGCCATCAGTTTCTTTAGTCTTAATCTGCGAAACGCGATTAGGAACCACATGAATAACCGTGACTGGCTCAGAGACCCCCGCTTCAGTGAAGACTCTCGTCATGCCTAACTTGCGACCCACTACCCCTATTGTCATCATAACCCCTTTATTCTATACCACTGACCGACTAATTATTCGTCACCCAAACTGATTTGAACATCAACACCCGCTGCCAAATCAAGCTTCATCAACGCATCCACTGTTTTCTCTGTGGGCTGGACGATAACAATCAATCGTTTGTGCGTTCTAATCTCATATTGATCTCGCGCATCTTTATTGACATGCGGAGAAATCAACACGGTCATTTTTTCTTTTCTAACTGGCAAAGGAATCGGCCCACGAATTTGCGCGCCTGTTCGTTTTGCTGTATCTACAATTTCACTTGTAGATACATCAATTAACCGATGGTCAAAAGACTTAAGCCGAATTTTAATATTTTGTTTATTAGTCATTTTCATCACTCAATAATCTTAGCAACGACACCCGCACCAACAGTACGGCCACCTTCGCGAATTGCAAAACGCAAACCTTCATCCATCGCAATCGGACACATGAGCGTGACAGACAACTTAACATTGTCTCCTGGCATGACCATTTCAACGCCTTCAGGCAGATCACAAGAACCCGTCACATCGGTTGTTCGGAAATAAAACTGTGGACGGTATCCGTTGAAGAATGGCGTATGACGTCCACCTTCATCTTTTGATAACACA
>JAPLRL010000073.1 GCA_026399205.1 Gammaproteobacteria bacterium | reverse complement strand
GGAAGCAGAAGTAGCCTTACAGAGGCGGACATTAGGTTCTACAGCTGGAGCTAATGAGGGATTAACGCGTAAATTAGCAGATAAGGAAAGAGAGTTAACACAAGCGCGTGAAGCATCTGCAGGTTTAACTAACAGGATAGAGGAGCTTAGTCGTTCGCACGCAAGCGAGTTAGAAGCCGCCCGTGCAGCGAGCAGTGAGTTGAGACAACAATTAGAGTCAGAACAAGCTCAACACAGAGCTCAAGTAAGTCATTTATCCAGCCAAATAGAAGATGTAAAAGCTCAAGCAGATCGCTGGTCAACCGAGGCTCAACGCCTTCAAGCCCTATTACATCAATTAGAGATTACACCCAATACCACACCAGCGATGATTGAGACCAGACGACGAGAAGTACAGACCGCTCGTGAAATGGCGGGTGATTTTGAGGCGCAGGCTCTAGAACTTGCTGAACAGCTTAGGACTGCAACAGCAAAGATAGTTCAACTAAATGACCAAATAGCAGAGCAGGCAAGAGCTATTCAGACATTAACAATCGAGCGAGATTTAGCACGTCATGAAAAAACAGTATTAGCCCTAGCAGTCAAACAGGTCACCTTAGAAAGGGACGCACTGCATGCAGAGCTTAGTGCGGTACATTCTGCCTTCAGATGCGAAATTCCAGCGGGCAGAAATAGATCAGTGGTCCTTGGATCACCAGGCTTGAGTAGTCAAACTCAAGCGGTGATTGATCAAACCCGACGAGATCAAGAAAAAAATAATCAGATGGCAGAAGATATTGTCGGATTACGAGCGCAATTAGCGGCGGCAAAAAGAGAATTGGAACAGAAAGGAGTAGAGACTCAAACATTAGAAGAGAAAGTTGCGGCCAAACAGACTGAATTAAGCCAGACCGGTGAGCAGAATCTTACACTTCAACAGAAAATAGGTGAATTAGAAGAAGCATTGAGACGCCAGCAAGACGCCTTGGAAAAAGCTGTACAGCGTGCGGACTCTGCTCAACAGGAAGCAGTGCGCGGAGTAGAGATCCAGTTAGCAAGCGCTGCGAGTCAGGTGGAAAGCTCACTTGCCCAGGTGGCGGATCTTGACCGCCAGTTGAGACAAGAAGGACAGAATAGCTCTGCGGATAAAAAAACAATTGCCAGATTAATGCAAGATCTTCAAGACGCTCGTCAACGAGTAGCAGATACGAATGATTTGTATCAGACGTTGAATGCCAATTACACTGTATTGGCTGAGGCGCATGAGAGTTCTCTGCGTAATAACGGAGACCTTCATCAGTTGTTGAAAGAGCGAGATGTGGAGCTTGCCGAGAAGACTACCCAGGTTAGCCGCACAGAAGATGAAATTACTCAGTTACGTGCGCGGTTGCGTGAAAATGAGTTTAGTGGTGCGTCTATAACGAGCCGAGTTCGTGAGTTAGAAAAAGAAAATGAAGCACTTAAGCTTGAACATCAATCTATGTTACAAGCCATTATTGGTCGAGACAGAGGAGTGAGCCCTAACCTAGGTGTTGTAGGCGGCTTTGTGGCGGCTATGGATGGGCTTGAAGCGGAACGGGCGGCGCATAGAGAGAACGTTGAGGAGCTACGTCAGCTTAGAGGTGACGTTGGTAGAATGCGCGATGAAGCTTCTAGGATAGCTAATCAATATTCATCTCGTGAAGCTCAGTTAATGGCGAAATTGCATGAAGTTGAGTCATCTGCTCAGGGGGTTGGTCAGCGATCTCAAGAATTAGCAGAACGGCTGCGTAGACAAGAAGCTGAATTGACTGCGTTGAAAGCGACGGTCAGGGATGCAGCATTGAATACCGGTAGTTTAGAGGAAAAATTAAGCGTCGCCGACCGCAAGGTGCGGAGCGCTGAGCAAGAAAAAAGTAGTGAGGAAGGTGTTAATGCTAGTCTGAGGGCACAAATTCAAAACCTTGAAGAGACAGTAAGCCAACTGCGCCGCGACGCCTATCGAGCACAGCAAGAAAAACGAGCAGCAGACGATCAATTAGATAACTTTACGCAGGCAGTCGGGCGCTCTCTGGGGGTTCAATTTACAGAACAGGCAGCAGGACCAGATGCTTATTTAGCTACGGTGAAAGATAAACTACGGTCATTGGTGGAGGAAAATGAGAGTCTTGTGGTACAAGCCAGTGAGGTACAGGGTTCTTTGGCATTGGCGCAATTATATCTGAGATCTCAGGAGGTCACCTACGCAAGATCATTGCACGATAAAGATAGCCGTATTCGTGAGTTAGAAGCGGTTTTACAGGCACAGCAGGAGCACCAAAGTCGGTCTGTTGTAACGACAGAAGAAAGAGAGCGCGAGGTTTTACGTTTGCGAGATCAAGTTGCTCACCTAGAGGCACAGGTCTCCGATCAAACGTTGCGCGCAGATGGTTTGGATAGACGGGTAGAGGAGGTAAATGCCTTGTATGCTGCCCAACAGCGCCGAGCCAATGAGGCAAGTGATAGTAACGAATTGCTCATTGGGCAATTAGCCGAATTACGAGACAAACTACATCACAGTGAAGATGAGGTCTTGGCCCTGCACTCTCAAATAGCCGCACTTAAATTAGAGGTTAGTCGCAAAGACGCCATCGTGGTCGGTATAAAAAATGCACTATCAGGAGAAGGTGTTGTTGTAGGAGAATTACCGCGGAATGTGAGTGCCTTAAGAAGAGAGCTGGCTGCGGCTAGAAGGGATGCTGAATCTGCGCATGCGAAACTTTCGCAAGTTGTAAAGAGTTTAGAAACGAAAGAAGAGGATATTCGTGGGTTAAGTGAGGAGCTAAGAGCATCCAGATTAAAAGAGAGTGATTTAGTACTAGAGGTCCAACAAGCCAACAAAAGGGCAAGTGATCTGCACGCGAAATGTGCTCAACTTTACGCGACACTCTATGGTTCTGAGAGCCATCCTTTTTCGCCAAGGCGTGTTGAGTGGGGAGAGGAAGATGGTTTAAGAACTGTTAGTTCTGGTGGGGCTATTGGTCATGTCCGAGCACTTCAAGCTGAAAATGAGCGTTTAAGAGAACAAGGAGTAGTTTATCAACGAAATTTAGGTGCGGTTGCAACTGCGTTAGGGCTTGATGGTAGCGATGTGAGTGCAGGTGTTGATTTTGGGCGGATCATCGCTGCCATTCGTGCCCTTGGTGAGGTTAACCACGAGCTTCGTCAGCAGGTGAAGAGTCTTGAAGAACACTTAGGGTTCGAAAAAGAACGAAATAAATCTTTACAACAACGAGCTGAGTTTTTGGATGCAACGGCGCGAAATCAAGGTCAGGCTCTAGAGAAACGGCTCGAAGAATTGAATGCTGTTAAAGATGAACGCAGTGCTAAAAGTGTTGCACTAGAAGCTAAAATGACAGAGTTGGCTCAAAG
Source organism: Gammaproteobacteria bacterium (assembly GCA_026399205.1). Lineage (GTDB taxonomy): Bacteria > Pseudomonadota > Gammaproteobacteria > Legionellales > Legionellaceae > 2-12-FULL-37-14. The sequence continues at coordinate 8,670 of JAPLRL010000073.1, read as the reverse complement.
TAAACAAACAGCAAAAGAGTTAGATATGGGTCTCCTGGAATTACGTCGAGAGGTTGCCCGGCTAGAAGCACAGATTGTTGATCAAGAAAATACATATAGAGAGTTGCAAGGACAACTACTCACATCAAATAACGCCCTAGATCTAGTAAATATAGAGTTAAACCTTTCTAGATTACAAGTGACGGAAATAGGTCGTCAACGTGATTTAGCTAAAATAAGAGCCGAGTTCAGCGATCAACAATTGGCATCGAGTAGAGAACAATATAATACTGACGCCAGTCGTGCGGAAGATTTAGAGATTGCAGTGCAAAGACTTAAGCAAGAAAACGAGCATCTAACTCAACAGGAAAGAACGCTACAGCTTGACTTGGCATTATTATACGCGCACTTTGAAAGCAAAGAAACAGTTCAGCAATTGGACATTATGAAACTGCGTGAACAATTGAATGCATTGCGGACGCATTTACGTAGAGTCGAAGATGAGAATCGGGCACTATATGGTAAAAGAGATCAACAATATACTGAATATGCGTTGATGCTTTACCAGATGGAAGAGCTGATTGCCGCACACGAGAAGAGAGCTGACCAGGTACTTCAGGCTCACTTAGACTCTTTTAGCAAAGTAGCCAAAGAAGCGTTGAGCAGCGAGGGTGGTGGTGAGCACACAGAGTCCGATGAGGAAGACGTGCTTCAAAGAAAAATACACGAATTGGACGACTTACTCAGTCAACTACATGTGAGGTATGAGGCTCTTTGCAATCTTGAAGGCCCAATGGGGATGAAACAGACTGTGATGGAGGATATTACAGCTGATTATCAGGTGGCGGTGGAGACTTTGGGTGAGCGTCTTCAACGAACTCACGATGCCTTACGTACATTGAGACAGGAGCCTACGGAACAAGTGCACGGCCTTCAGGCCGACATTGAACGATTAAGGAATGAACTTAGTCAGTTGAGACAAAATGCGGACAGGGTCGGGTCTAGGTTTGAGGGAGTCGGTTACCGATCACCAGTTGGGGTACGCCCAAGAGTGGGTGGTGCGCGAGAAAGTAGGGGAGATAACATGCCAGCGTTTAACATTGATACACTTATGCAGTTTTTAAGTAAATATCATTTGTGTTTTTCTGATCAAAACTTAACAGCACTAGCTAACGCTCATTCGCGTTTTCTAGTGAAATTGGCTTTAAACGGGTTATTAACAGAGCTAGAGCGGAAGAATATATTAAATCTTCACGAATCTTCTCAGTGGAAAGCAGTTGTTGCCTCTTTAGACCAAGATAAAGCTGAAGCATGCCGCGTGGCAACACTGCAACGAATTAAGGCTTTTAATGCGCTTCATGCACTCATCGACAATGTTGCGAATAATCATGGTGCCAAGCTCATCCTAGAGGCAAGTCTGAGGTCAGGATCCTACCATGATATGGTAGTGCTTGTAAAACAAGGAAATGATAAGGTAGCCGGGGTTGGAGCGGCCGCGGAAAGTTTACCAAAACAAGTAGTTATGAAGACTGGGAGCAAGCCTGATGATTGGACAGAGGTTTCTTTGGAGGTGTATTTTGCTGAAGCGTATAAAGCGGCAGTTGCTCAGTTAGGTATGGGGGCTCGAAAAGAGAAAACGATTAAGATGTCAGATGAGGACGACGATGATTATGATACAAAGCCTCGTGATTTAGCGCCTAGCCCCACACTCCGACATGCCAGGGCCACTCCAGTATCTGTAGACGATTTAGTCGACATTTTATTAAACAACGTTGTTACTGCGAATCCAAATCAAGAATTGGGTGCGCTGTTAAGTTTAAATCTGTCGGAAATGAAAGAAGATGAGTGGAAAGAAGTACTGCATCGGTGTTTCGATGTAATTGAACCAGTGACAGACACTCGCAACCCTTTCCCCTTACATGATGCTGTTGATAAGCTAACTCAAGACGACTTTGAAAAACTCAGAGCGGCTCTACGCACAGAGATGTTACGAAAGTTAAACCTATTTTTTGCTGACTATTTCTTGTTGTTGCCTTCTGAGTTAGTTGCAGGTGTGGTAAGCCCTGATGGGGAATTAGATGAAGAGTTAAAAAACAATTTAGTGCAGTGTATTGCTGCGGTTGAGCGCGCGCATCTTGAGAATGATGTTGCTCAGTGGAATCATCTGACTGCATATCTTTTAAATTTAGATCCACAGCAAGAGCCTGGAGTGTATCGTGAACTATTGCAAGAGATGTCTCAGCAAGACCTGATGTGGCGAGCGATTGACGACAGGATGCGTGTGATTGCTAGAAGTCCGCAAGTTTCAGGGGAGTTAAATAAGGTACTAGAAAGTGGGGATGTTGCTGACCTTAGAAAATTCTTATCTGAGCATCTCCAGATCTCTGATGACCTCAATGAGGAACTCAATGAGGAACTCATAGGGGGATTGATTGCATCATTGCCAGAGTTTGTAGTGGGTCGAGACGCACAGGGTCAAATAACCTGGATACCTGTAGTAGATGAAATTCGTGGTCGATTTGTGTCTGCACAATATGCATTAATTGACCTTTTAGTACAGAACCCAGATAACTTGAAAGATGTACTTGATGCATCGGATATAGACGAGCTGAGAGATGCGTTGGCGCAGTTCTTAGAAGGTTTAGAGCTAGAGGAATGCTCTGCCTTCATCGCCGATGTGGATGCGTTAGATGAGACTTTAGTTGATAAGTTTAAATTGGCCTTAAATGGGGCGCTTGTGCAGGATCTGTTGCGCCAGGTAAATGAGCTTTTACTGTTTTTAGATGAGAGTATTGACGAAAATAATGTATATCGTGCGAAGCTTGAAAGTCTAAAAGTTGTGCTATTAGGACGACTTGCACAACCAGACAAGGGGGAGACTCCTCGTAGGTCTCTGGATGCTCTGCGAACAGATATAAATACATTTCGAGAGGATATATCTGCGTTACCGCCTCTTGTGGATAGGGGTACTTCCGCTGAAGCCTATCCCCCATCTGCTGATAACTTATTACCCTTTATAAAACAGTACGCGGCGTTTTTGCCTACTCCTTTTAAAGCGGTAATTGATGCGAAAGATAGAGAGGAGCTAATACTAGCTGTACTTGGGTGTCTAGAGGCTATCCGAAAATTGGATCCTTCGATAAATACTCAATGGCTGCGGGTTCTTCGTGATTTGGATGATGCTTCATATGAGAGTTTATTGGCTGAAATAACAGGACTCTATTCAGCGATGCAAAAAATTGATGAGGTAATAAAAGAGGCTGTTACTGGTGAATATTCCCCCGACGAGTACCCTCCTGAGCTTGATCAGTTGATGAATAGTGAGGAATCAGTCAAAGACTACTTGAGGCCGTTGCTTGATATTGAGGAGGATGCTGATACTTTACCAGATAAGCTATTATATTCAAACTCAGAGGGTCAATTGGGGTTGATTGAGTTGAAGGATTATATGAGAGCGCGTCTCGCGGAGGAGCAAGGGTTGTTGGCAGCGGACGAGAGTGGACTAGGGGCGTCTTTTGTAAGCTCTGATGCTTCTGCTGTAGGCTCCTCAAGAAGGATTCGAACGCGAGGACCAGCGCCATCTGTAGATCGCGAGGCAAGACAGAGACTGGAAGATATACATAATCACTTATTGAGATTGCAAAATACGGCAACGGGCACTCTCGATGCACCAGCGCTTGTAGCGTTAGGTCAGGAAATAGATGCTTTAAGGCAAGAATTGGGAAGGTTTGCTTCCTATCAACATAGTCCTGAGCACAGCGGCGTCTATCAACAGTTGAATCATCTTGCTGATCTACTGCAACAACAAATCATGCGCCAGTACGATTTGAAAACCCAGATAGATGCATTGCAAGCACGAGTATCACAACAGCCACTGGTGCCAGCGCAATCTACTTCAGAATCAATGCGGATGTTATTAGAGATGACAAGGCTGCAAGGGGAATTAAATGTGCTTAGGCACGCACCACTACAGCAAATGCAACCCAATTCATTGCAGCAACAAGTAAATCCTTCAGTAATCGAGCAGCAGTTGCTAAGGGAGATGCAACAATTAAGAGATCAAATTGCACGGGGTAGCGAGGCACGACCACCTGTTATAGCGACAGCGCCAGGACAACGAGATGCTGAAACTATTGCACGTTGGGAGCAAGACTTGAAACTCAGGTTTTCAGAACTGCAATTGGAGTTTTTACAAGGTGGCCTGCATGCAAATAACTTTGCGCAAGAATTGGGTGACTTGAGTCTAAATGTGGCTCAGTTTGCTAGAGACTCAGGTCGACCAATAGACATACAAAACCTCATTGAAGGAACAAGGCAGGAAGCACAAGAACTGAGCCGGGTACAAATTGACTTTGACCAGACGAAGCACGATTTTGGAAGTTTGGGAGCACCTCAGCAAGAGACAGGACTAGCGACATTTGGTCAAAGCTTGAAACGCATGTACGACAGTTTAGATAGATTGCAATTAAGCCTCATACAACAAGCATATCGGGGACTTTACCAGGAAACTTTACAGTTGTACCAAGACGTTAATGGGTTACAAAAGTGTCGGCAACGGTTAGATAGCTTGAAAGCGGACATACTACTAGTTCAACAGCAAGATGCTAATGCTCCGCAACTGACTCAACTGGTCAGCTTGATGACTAGGTTGCGGCAACAACTAGATAGACTGGTGTGCACGGATGTATTGGGTGCATTGCGAGACCAGTTGGAGCAAGAGTTTACGGTTGTGCAAGGTCAGATTCGGCAGCTACAGGCGGCACAACCACCTGTGACGCCTCAACAAGCATATGCTGATTTAGTACATACCTTTATAGCGCTGCCATCACTACAGCAGCAGCAAGGTCTTACACAATTAATACGCGACTTACAGCAGATACAAGGACTGCCGCAACAGTTTCTAACTGAGATTGGTGTACTGCAACAGTTGGAGATGTTTGAACAGGCGGTGAGACAGTTAGATCAGGGTGTTAGAGGAGCTCTCCCTCCTGCGCCACCCGTTCAACAGCAACAGAAGCTACAATTCGAACAAGCCTTGCAAGCATTGCAACATCAAAGTGCTGCCTTACCAGCAATCCCCCCGTCATTTGGGCCATTACTAACACATTTACAACAACAAATCGGATCGTTAGATCAACAGATACAAGCAGTTCAAGTAGTACCCGCTCCTCCGCCCCCAATAACTGCTAGTGACACCCTCAATGCATTCTTAGCGCAAATCTTTGCAGTCGAACCCCTAGCGCCAATCATCGCTGCAGCAACCCCGCAGGCGATGGATGCGGCTGTACAGGCGTGTATCCAGCAAAGAGGCGCTGTTTTTGCAACGCCTGCAGATCAACAAGCCTGTGTCGCCGCGTGTGCTGCACTTACTGCGGCAGATGTTTTGGCAATACGAGGTCGGGCTACAGAGTTAAAACGGGGCTTAGACGCGTTGGATACTCGTATGGTTGCCTTGGCAGGTAATCCTGCACAGTTTGGTGCGATGCAAGATGCTATTGCTGCGCCGCAGGTTGCAGGTCAGCGAGGGGCACTGAACCAGGCGTTCCATCAATTCCAATTTGATGCCAGCGTTCAAGGCCTTCCGCAAACTGAATTTTTATACAAAAATGATGCAGGTCAGGAGGTCAAAGGTGACTTGGCCGCTTATGCGCTCAGTAAGACGCTTGAGATTGATAAACAAAAATGCCTTGAAGCAGAAGATGTTTTGACGAAGTTGATGGAGGCAAAATTTGCTGACCTGACGGATGCACAATTGGGTGTGATGGTAAATGGGACTCTTCCCAATGCTCACACACCTGCAGATGTGTTGAATACATTAGACGTTCATGTACTCAACAGGCCTTCCCCAGAAGCAAAGGCCGTGGCTCGACTAACAGAAACGTTAACTCATCCAACAAGCGCAGCAATTGCACAGGCTGCATGTAATAAGCTGAAAGCAAAAGCACAAGCCTTTCTTGAGGCGAAGGTGCATGTGGTGGGGGTATTAACAGATAGAACCAAGGTCAATAGCCCTATTTTCTTGAGACGTGTCCAGCAGGTATTAATTGATCGCGCGGCTGAACGTCAAGTCTATCTACGCAAGTTTGCGGCATTAAACGTCGGGTCGGCTCAAGACAAAGGATGTCAGACGCTTCAGGCGGAGTATGATCGTTGTGAGCAAACCCTTAAGCAACTAAAAGCGGCGGTACCTGCCGACGCTGCAGCAATAAAAAATGCTGAACTCAAAATGAGTGTGGCTAGCGCTGCGTTAGATAAAAAAGCCAAGGCCATGGAGGCGCTCAATAAAAAAGACGAAGCCGAAAGCAAGGTTTGTTTGGATGTGTTGAAAAAGTTAGGATTGGATGAAACAGAGATTCGTAAAATCCCTGTTGAGGGTCAAGTGACGTGGTTGCGGGCGCAAGTTGATGCTCAGGTGCTGGCGATTGCGAGAGAGAAACAAACAGCTCTTGTGACGCAATTAAGTGTAGCTAAACCAGACGCCAGTGACTACGTCAAAAAACAAAAAGCACGTTTGAAAGAACTTCATGATTTTAGGAAAGTGACTAAACTGTTCTCTGAGACAAAATTAAAACGGCTTAGAGGGCCAGAGTTAGCTAAGTTTTTCGGCTCTTTCGAGGATGCACCGTTTAAATTTTTAAATCCAGCGTTTGAGTGTGCGTCTAAGGAGCAGGCGCGTGAGATGGAGAGTGATTTACTGGAATTAGATAAGAACACAAAAAAGATGAAGGATTTGTTAACCTCGCGCTTTTATGAGTTAGAAGAAATGATGCGCGAAATTCCGGAGCAAGCTGTACTGCCTGCAGGAGCTCAGGGTTACAATACACCATCGACGCCTGCGTGGACTGATGCCAATAAAGATCTGGCGGCGTTAAAGGTATCGATTACTGAAGAGCGTAAGAAAGTATTGGATTCAATCCATCAACTCGAGGATGTACAGAGCTATTTACATGGTGTTCCAGGCGCGGGGAATAAGAATCAAGAAAAGGGCATGTTAGGGTTGTTGGAAGAGGCATATTCTCAAGACAAAAAATTAGAGTTTGATACCTTAGCAGCGCATATGTCTTATGAAGATATTCCTGCGAGCGAAGCAGACGCATTTCGTACACAACAGCTTGATCTCAATCAACATCAAGGAAAACCGGGTGGGTTGGCCATTGCTCATCGCGATATCAAGTATGCAGATGTGGTGTCTGGTATTCCAGAAGGACATTTCCGCTCTTATCGCGTTGCAGACTCACTCGATCCTGCAAATGTTGTAGGGCGGTTTATGCAAGAACGTCCGGGGGTTTCTAATGGCGAGAAGTCACTGCCTGACTTAACGTTACTGAAATTTCCACAACCAGCTGATTTTCAGCCGCCCAATTATGCAACGCCAGAGGCACAAAAGGCTGCTTTGCATGAGGCCAGAGTTAGGATTACTTTAGCCATGGCACAGCAAATGGTCGCCGATTTAAACTATAAACCCACGAAGGACGAGCCCATCCGCATTGTGGGGGGGACGAAGGAAGAAACAGAATATTTAACGGCAGCGGTCTTGGCGGTGGGTCAAAACGCGGGACAATTTAAGATTGATCCTTCTGCGGTGAAATGTAGTAATGGCGTGAGTCCAAAGAGCATCGGTTGTGGTGCTGTGCTTAACACGGGCTTGTATAGTGATTTTTTAAAGGTGAATGTCGCCAAAGATGTCTGCAACGAAGCCAAATCGATGTTAAAAGATAAGTCCGCTTCGAAAAAGGATAAGGAAATGATGGAATCGGCCAAAGCCTTGAGTAAATTGAGTATCAGTGCGACGAAAGCTACAAAAGAAGAATTCCAAAAAATCGTGCAGGGCCAAAAAGGCAAACCCGACGATGCATATGGTGGACCAAAGGTGTAGTTTATAGGGCAGTTTGATAATGTGCTGAAGCCGTAGGGTGGACAAAGGAGCCTAACGGAGATGTTGTCGGGTGGCGTTAAGCTGTCAGGCGACGTGTCCACCGGTAGCTCAGAGCCACCGGTGGGCACGTCGCCGAGGGTTTTTAGCAGTTAGATGGATCATTGCGTGGCTCCTTTGCCCACCCTACGGTGATTCTGTTATTTGGTAGTTTGATGATGTGATGAGGCCGTAGGGTGGACAAAGGAGCCTAACGGTGATGGTGTCGGGTGGCGGTGAACTGACAGGCGACGTGTCCACCCTACGGTGATTCAGAGCGAGCAGGCAACAGACCCTCATACATAATCACGGGAATCCGGCCAAAGAATGACCATTGTTTCGAAAGCCACGTCATCCCCTTCAAAATGGTACAGTGCCGCATCAAGAGATCCCTCGCTGCGCTCGGGATGACGTGGTGGGGAGTTACTTTCTTTTAATGTATTAGAGAACGGTGTAAACTAAGCGCATCAATTTTAAAATCCATCATCGAGACAAAGCATTATGTCACAATATCTTGATCCAAAAGCAGATGTCGTATTTAAAAAAATATTTGGTGATCATCCCTTATTACTCATTAGTTTTTTAAATGCAGTGCTGCCGTTGGAGCCTGATAGTCTTATTGTTGAGCTCTCATATTTACCCTCTGAACAAGTGCCAGAAATCCCTGAATTCAGGCGCACGATAGCGGATGTCAAATGTAAAGATAGTAAAGGGCGAGTTTTTATCGTTGAAATGCAAATGAACTGGACGGATAGCTTTAAACAACGGCTGTTATTCGG
>JAPLRL010000018.1 GCA_026399205.1 Gammaproteobacteria bacterium | reverse complement strand
ATGTTAAAAAAGTTCATCGCCGCATCATCGCTTATTTTGGTCAACACGCGCTTCAAATATATGGCTTGCCCTTAGACCTAAAACATGTGGAGATCAATTACTCTAATTATAAAAACTTGCTACATTGGTGCGAAATATAGGGTTATGCCATAAGAACTGCCACTTCCCGTTTTGTCAGCAACTATCCATCCTTTGGGTACACCCGCTCGAATTCTAAGATCTCCCGTTGTATTTCCAATCAACCAACTCTTTAGTTTTTCACGTTGAATTTTTCCTAAAACATCTCCTAAAACCAATTTTTGCAAATTGATTTGCATTGCGGTTGGCGTCGATGTGATGACATGATCGAAACTTGATTTTACACGGTAATATTTAAACGTTTTATCCCCAATGGAACCCCTCCTTCCCCAAGTAGCTCACCTGTTATGGCTATATCGCCTAGCCGCTCATTCCCCGGAAGATCAAGGCGCACCCATTCATCATGCTCATGCTCATCCTCATGCTCATTTTCAAGATGGGTACCAATTCTATGATATGATTTATCAAAAGGGGACTGATTATACTTAGGCTTCTTGTTTGAACATTTAAGCACTCCATTTGGACCTAATATAGGATATGCAAGGACTTTACCGTTCTTATCAACCACACAGCATGGAAATACGGGTTTCCCATTTTCATTTTTTTGTTCTTGAATACTTACCGCATCAGGATAGTCCTTGAAAATATCCACTGCGAATTGATGTATTTGCTCTATTGTGGGATTAGGCATTTCAGGTCTTGATTGTGTCCATAATATATATATTATGGACAACGTTTGACAAATCGCAAACAGATTGTATAGTGCCGACGTCCCGCGGGACGTCGGCGTTTTGGATTGATAAACACCTATTTTAGTAAGATTTAGTAGGGTGGACACGTCGCCCTTAAGCTCTCAGTCACCCGCAAGCTCAGCGTGGGGCTCCTTTGTCCACCCTACACTGGACTTTAGCCATTTTCCGCTCCAATGTCCGTTCGCCCTGAGGAGGCGCATACTCTATCTAAATCAATGGCACTGAAGCTTAACGCGCCGTCTCGAAGGGTGTTGCATCTAACTTCATCGGACTGTGTTAACAGGTTGTACAGAGCTAACCCTTCGAGACGGCGCGTTGAGCTTCAGTGCATAACGACTAAGATCGAAAGCGCGCCTCCTCAGGGCGAACGGAATCTAGGGTATAGTGATGAAAATTGGCTAAAGTCGAGCTACAACGACCTTACTGCATTGCTCTAATTGCAGGCACAAAAGTTGCCTGTTGACCTTGTTATCCGTATAATAAACAGCCTTAAATGCCGCAAATGTCGCGATCGAATATGCCTAACCCTATCATATACTGGACAACCATCTTCGTGCCCAACGATTGGGAAGACGCGTGTTTACCCTCGCTCAATGCGCAAGACCACGCCTTCTTGTTAACTAAATTTGAGGAAAAATGTACCGGTCTTTTGCAAGGGAACTATGACGGTCATTGGTTGGTTCGTAAAATGGTTGGCGATCTGACCCTTGAGGTTGGTCGACTTGATAAACATCGCGTGATGTTTTACTCAGGCGTGGTTGATAACCATCCGGTTTTATTTTTGCTGAAAATATTCAACGACCATGATTACAAGGAAGCTTGTCGTTCAATTCAAGGGCGATTTCGGCAATTAAGTGCTGGTGTTGGACTAGCAGACTATTACCCTTACGCGCCACCCTTAGCAGCAGTTGCAAGCGTAGATGACAAACTACCCCATCGAGATATTGCTTTTTATCAAGGTAGCTTGGTGCGGTTGGATGGTGATCAATTAACGGCTTGCGAAAGACGCGGTCGAATAGTCATGAGCGGCCCACCGGGCTCTGGTAAAACGTTGCTGTCAATAGTGCTTTTTGAGCGCAAGGCACAACATTTTTTATCCATGGGGTATGAGCGCGTTAGGTTATTATATGTGACAAAATCGTCAAAATTAGTGGCTCGTGCTCGTCAAGATTGGGCAGGGCGCGCATTGCCAGGTGTAGAAGCTGATATTCTAACAACGGATGAGTTTTTTAGACGTTATATCGGCGAAAAAAGGGTCGTTGATAAAGCTGATTGTTTGGCATTTATAGAAAGGCACTTACCGAAGGACTCAGACCTTAACGCCGAAGGGATTTACCGAGAGTTTTTATTGGCATCTGAAATCATCAACAGCGGTGGCATTGAGGCCTATCACGCATTAGGTGTGCGCCAAAGTTATTTTCCTGCACATAAAGCCCAGATTTATGAATGGTACCAAGCCTATCTTGCTGCTTTAAAGCGTACACATGCGGTACATCTTCCGTTTGAGCCTATCACTTGTCCTGAAGGGAAAAGATATGATTTCGTCTGCGTGGATGAATCTCAAGACTGCTCGACACAGGAATTGCTCAATCTAGATGACTTTGCTCATGATAAGGAAGTGAATTATTTTATAGATTCCCACCAGAGCTTGGTCGGTCTTTCGCTGATTCGACCTTACTTATTAAGGCGCTTGGGTAGTCAAGAACAGCCAGTGCACCATGTGGCATTGCGCAGGACTTACCGATTAAACAAAGCAAACTTAGAGGTCGTCAATGGATTATTGAGATTAAAGCTTCAGCTCTTTGGTGGCGTTATCGATGAGCTAGAGTATACCCAAATCATTGAGCAAGATGCGTCGGATGATGATACGCTTAGCGCGCCACAAGTCTCTCGTTTTGATAACTTAGATAAGCTCAGCCCGTCATTAGGCAATTCGTCTGAATTTGCGGTGGTGGTTTTCTCTGAAGAAGAAAAAATGAGAGCAAAAGCCTATTTTAATACCGCACTGGTTTTTACTGTGGCAGAAGTTAAAGGATTAGAATACGAACACGTGTTGGTGATGAATGCTTTAAGTGATTGGCGCTGTGCTCCCATTAACAAAATGATGAAAGAAAAATGTCCGCAAGGGGCGGCTGCGAGCAGCGTCCCTCAGCATCGCTCCGAAGAAAAAGGGCAAGCGTTAGATAAGCGGTTCAATGAGTTTTTCACTGCCCTATCTAGAGTCAGAGGAAGCTTATTATTTTTGCAAGAAGACTTGGATAAGAAAAAACAACATGCAATCAATGAGCTGCATCAGTATGTGATGTCATTGATGAAAGGGGAGTTGAATCACGAGATACAACAAAATGAAGTGGGGTTGTCACGTGAAGCTTGGATAGCCAAAGCGCGTCGGCTCACGAGCGAGGGGTTGATTCATCAAGCAGAAGAAATTTTGTATCGACTTGGCTTTGATGCTGCTCAAGTCAAAGAAGCAACCCAGCCCGTTCTAAAAAAGCCAACTTTAAACCTACGACAACTCAGCGACCCTGAGCCAGATGATGATGATGAGGTACCACCACCATCTGTCATAGCCATCCCTGCAGCGACTCTAGTCCAAACAAACACAACTGAACGCATGTTGCCACAAAAAGCATTCTCGCCAACCAAGGAAGAAAAATCGTTGGTCTTATCATTGATGGGAAAATTTGATGATCAAAAAATACGCGCGCTTATAAATTCTAGCAATGCAAGCGCGTTGCTATTTACTTATCAGCCAACCGGCAGCTGTTCATTGATTTTTTCATGGCTCCAAGACAAAAACGCATATACTTTATTTTTTAAATACCTCATCCATCATGAAACTTTGGCACAACGTTTTGCAGCGTTATGTACAGCAGACCTTTTGCACAAACCCTGTCATACCAAAGGAAAATTTAAGGGAGTGTCACTTTTTTTTATGATGACTTACTCAACTTCAGGTTCTAAATTACTGGAAAAATATTGGTCTGTATTTAGGATGGCATTAACAGAGGATGGGTTGCATCAGGTTGTGACCGGGCCTGGTGACTATCAAGGTACGAGCGCATTTTTTTTCTTAGCAGGTACATTTAATCGGGATTTTTTATTTAAAAATTGGGTTGATTTTAAAAATGGATTAACCTGCGCCAGGTTCCATTATGGTGTAGGTGGGGCACATAAAGCTTCATCCATATCTGCATGGTTTATGATGGATCGACAGGGCTGTAATTTTATGTTGCAAAACTGGGAGGATTTTAAACCGCTGATGACCGCGCCGAAGTTACATCAGGTGATCATCAATTTGGTGCGAACCCTTAACGGCTGTGAGCTGATTGAGCAATGTCTTAATGATTTTAAACCGCTACTAAAGGCCAGTATTCATCTCGCAGTAAACGCAGGTGACGACTTTGAGGGGGCGACACCTTTATATTTTTTGGCATGTCATGATTCCAATATGCGCATATTATCAAGTATTTTTAATGAAATTAAGCACGAAATAACGGTCGCCAAACTCCATAAACCCATCACCGGAAATGGCCAGGGTCAAGGAGAAACCCCATTTTTTTATATTGATGATGAGAGAAAGTGGCCGGACATTCTTGTTTGATCATTGGTCTGATTTTGAAAAAAAATTCACATCTGAGCATTTACATCATGCTCCGAATCATGGCACCACACCATTTTTTTGGTTAGCAAGAGCCGTAACAGATGGTGATCTGCGTTTGTTTCAGTACTGGGATAAGTTTAAACAGGGCTTAACCGCTGAACGATTGCATCGTGTCATTGTAAAAGCAACGAATGGTGATTTAGGTACGACGCCGTTTTATTGGTTGATATCTACAAAAGAAGGTTTGCAATTTGTGGTGGATCACTGGATTGATTTTAAAGAAAATTTAACCACTGAAGGACTCAATCAAGTGACTAAAGGTATAACCCCATTAAACATCTTAATCTTTCACTCGAAAGGCCTGAATCTCATCATGGAGAATTCGCGCGATTTTTGGCCACATATGACTTACCTACAGAAATTAAAAATCCATGATCATGCTCGATTACATAGGGTAACTTTCGCTAACATAACTGATGAAGATTATTATACATTGCACCCAACTGCATCGGGTCTTCCTACCATGCGATACGAAGATAGTGCTTTGTTAGCGCATGGTCAAAATGTAGATGTACGTTCCAAAGACTGGCAAGTAGTGCCGCATCAAAAGGCACTGCAACTATCTAATCTTGAACGCAGGTCTTTCTTTGCGAGCAGCTATGAAGAAACGGCAATCAAAGCAAAAATATCCAAATTGAGGAATGAAATGGCAGAAGAGTTGTCTGCTTTATATACTCAATCTCCCCCCACCCAATAAGCCTGATTATCAAAATAATCAGGCTTATTGGGTGGCTAGTAACATCAAATCACTCTCCCAGCCCATAACTCCTCCATAAAAATCCGCCAAGGCAGAATATCAATAGTCCCTTGGTCGTCTTTCAAAGCAAGTGTTCTAGGGGCAAGATCTTGTGACACCACAATAGCTTTTGCATGAGGATGCTCTTCGCAAAACGCACTTAACCCACGTAAGTCCTGTGCATGCACTTGACCACTAATTTTTATTTCAATGGCAACGCTCGCTTCGCCCAAAATAAAATCAACCTCCAAGCCGGTCTTCGTTCGCCAATATCGAATATCAAAGCGTTTTCCGCGTAAACCGCGATAAGCCATGAGTTCCATTAAGATATAATGCTCAAAACTTCTACCCGCAACATCCCCCTTGAGTTGCGACAATTCTCGGTGCCCTAAGTAATTCGCAACACCTACATCAAAAAAATAAAATTTGGGGATGGCGACCAATAAATCACGTTTTATTTTTTTATGGTAAGGGTAAATAAAACTCCCAAGCATGGTATCGATCAAAATTTGAAAATACCCTTCAACGGTATTGCGACTCACGTGGCAATCACGTGCAATATTACTCATGTTAATTAACTCGCCATTACATAAGCCGGCCATCTCCAAAAAGCGTGAAAACCCAGCTAAATTTCTCACTACACCTTCATTACGAATTTCATCTGTGAGATAGACATCAACATAAGCTTGTAAGTATTTTTGAATAAACGCTGGGGAGGATAAATACAATTTGGGCAACAACCCATGCTGTAATGCGCGTAATAAATCAAAATCAGGGATTTCTGGATAAACCAATGGATAAAAATGATAAACCCACGCACGCCCACCCAGTAAATTCGTTGCTTGTGTTTTTAATTTTCGTGCGCTCGATCCACACAAAATGAATTGCAGCTTGTGTTTTTCTATAAGCAAATGGATTTCATTCAGTAACGCGGGTACTTTTTGAATCTCATCGACAATGATCGGGAAAGCCAATCGATCGGCCGTTTGCTTTAATAACTCTTCACGAAATAAATAAGGTGACTGCGTATACCGCAGCAGTAATTGCATATCCAATAGATCATAAGACAGCGAATGGGGATAATGCAGCTCGAGAAAGCTTGATTTACCTGTTTGGCGCGCGCCCCATAAAAAAAAAGATTGTTTATCGGGAAGTTCAATGGTCATGATTCGATTGAACATGATGTTACCATTTGTGATGGCTCATGTAATTTAGTATAACTAATTTTCAATAGAGATGCAAATTGTGATGAATAATATTCACCGCCCGGAGCTCTCATTTCATCCAGGCTACCCTCCCCTCACCAATAACCACCCAATATAACCCGCAATACCCCAAACAATCACAGCAGATATTTTATTCACCAAACGTAACCATCGCCCCGACTTATCTAAGCGATGTAAAAAATGCCCCGCAACGGATAATCCGAAAAACCAACACCCCGAGATAATAATACACGCAGCAGTAAACACCCATTTTTCATAGCCAACAAATTGCAGTGAACTCGCACCAATGACCCCGATGGTGTCTAATAACGCATGAGGGTTAAACAACGAGACTGATGCTGCAAACATCATTTGGCGTTTTGCTGAAAGTGGCTTGCCCCCTGCTTCTAAATGGGTTGGCCTACTATACCAAGAGGTCAAGCCCATATAGATGAGGAAACAAAAACCAAGCATCAAGACCACTGTTTTTAACCAGGGTATTTGTAATACAACAACAGAAACGCCTAACACGGCGCAAATGATTAAAATAGCGTCACACAGTGTGGCGGTGAGCACGCTGGGCATCGCATGTGAAAAATGATGCTGGGTGGCACCTTGATTAAATATGAAAATATTTTGTATGCCTAAGGGAACAATAAGACCAAGGGCAAGAATTGCGCCATATATAAATGCGTAGAACATATATCCTCCAGGATGTAATATAAACACCACTTGCAGTGGTGTTTTATATCGGCATTATGATATAATTTAAGCAAATTATATCCGAGATCTCATCATATGCCCGAATTTCAATCCACATTGACCGCTACCGAAAGCCGACAAATAGCGTATGACCGATCCTTGCAGCGTGATTCCATAGGGATCATGCATTATCTATGCGCGTATATTAGCCAAGACATAGATGTTGCTGTACGTGAGGCGCTAACGTCAGATATCTCTGCGAATCTACGATATTATAATCTACTTTGCAGTGCTTTGCTGCTTAAAAACCAAACATTTACGAGGCAAGTCGAGTTCGCAATTCGCAAACAACAAGTACGCTGCGTTGAACAACTTGAAAATGAGGAAGCGCTCTCTGCCTGCATAGCAAAGCTCATTGAGTTTTCCCCTGATGAAATGCTTAATGAGGCGTTAAATGTAAACTTACCAACAAGCCGCAATGCCTACTGGGCTAGGCTTTGCAATATACTTCTACAAAATATGCTTTATATTGACTTAGCATTACCGTCTTTTCGGTTCCAAGTAACAAATGACTTAATAACTCGAGTAGCACAACAGCCTATATCAGATGAAAAGCGTAAACAATATGTTATTCTGAGCTTAAAAAATGCTTTTTGTCGATGCCTGTCTAATAATGACCGCATTGCTAACATGATGTGCAGTCAGGCCGCTCTCATTGATAACGTCTTTTTTAAAACAATGGCAACAAGATACTTAAAAGACAGCCGCGTTGATGAGCGTTTTAAAGAGCATCTAATTGAAATAATGAAGCGATTTCACCTCACATTTACTTCGGAAAGTCGTTTTTCCCATTATCCTTATAGTTTTTTGACAAACAAAACACCAGTCGCTTCGGTTGCAGCAGCAATAACGCCTGGCCCGCTATAGTCAACAACATTAGGGGCTGTTAGAAACTGGACCTTGGACAAACCAGATCTGGTTTGTCCAAGGTCCAGTTAGAAAACAAGTTCAAGATAGATAAATATCAAGTTAAATGATGTCTTCTTCTGAAGTCATCGCAGGCGTCATCAAAGAGGAAAAATAATTAAACACCTGCTGCCCGAAAACATTCAAACTAAGCCCTGCCATCACTAAGATTGCAGAAATAATTTTCCAAGATTCAAATGATTCATCAAGCAACATCGATGAAGAGATAAGTGCAACAATAGGGCAAAGTAAGGCAAAAGGTGCAATCGTGGCGACAGGATAGTTACTGATCAACCAAGACCACCCCGTGTAACCAAAGTACGTGGCAGCATACACAATATAGGCCAAAGCTAATATTGTGGTCCAGGTGAACTGTTCGGGATGATGAAATAAAGGGAGGGATTGCTCAAATAGCAGTGCTGCGATCATCAGCGGAACAGCGGCGATTGCACTACTCCAAACCACCAATGAAAACATATTGACCCCTTTTAACTGTGTCGAGATGAGATTACCTAACCCCCATAACACTGCAGCAGTTAAAAGAAGCACCAATCCTACTGTCGTACAACTCCCCTCACCATGTATCGCAATAACCACAACCCCTAGGAAAGAAATCAGTGCGCCACTGGCTTGCCAGCGATTAATGGGTTGTCGTGTCAATAAACAAGCGAAAAAAATAGCAAAAAAGACTTGTAGTTGTGTGATAAGTGCAGCTACACCCGGTGAGACACCTGCAGCAACCCCCATAAAAAGCAATCCGAATTGAATGGCAAAGGTGATTAATCCGTAGCCAATAATGAGTCGCCAAGGCGCTTTGGGTTTAGGAACAAAAAAAACGGCCGGAATGGCTGTCAGTAAAAATCTGAATGCACATAAGGTCAACGGCGGGAGCTGAATCAGACAGACTTTAACCATCACAAAATTTAGCCCCCAGACTACTGCAATGCCTAATGCTAGAAGTAAGCTTAAGAGTGGGAGAGAAGTTGATGTTGATTTTTGCATGGCTGGGCTCGAAAGATGTAGAGGATCTAGATGTTATATAATAACACAGTTTCAAAACCACGTCTTTGCGAGCAAAGTAGGCCCTAGCGGTCGCGGCATAGTTACAATAACCGTTTTACAATTTTCCAATCAGGCATAAACTGCGTCATAAACGCATGGAAACGTCTATTATGACTCGCTTCCAACAAATGCACCAGTTCATGCACCATGATATATTCTAAACAAATCGGTGGTTTTTGCATGAGTCTCAGATTGAGACAAATGTCTTTTTTGATAGGATGGCACGACCCCCAGCGAGTCTTCATGGTTCTTATTCTATAGCTAAGTGCATGGACACCAATCACCGTTTCCCATTTTTCAAACAAAGTTGGTAGGCGTTGTTGCATTTGCGCGTGATACCAGGCGGTTAATAAAGCTTGCTTTTGTTTCAGTGTTACATCTGGTTTCACAAAAAAGTTAAATTTCTGATGTTCAAACGTCAGGTGGTTTTTTGTTGCTGTTTCATGGATCAATACATCATATCGCTGTCCTAAAAAGAGCAGACTATCTCCTGTTTGCAAGGTTTGGGGAGAGTCTTGAGGTTGAGCTTGTAAGCGTGAACGATGACTGTCAATCCAGACTCGTTTATCTTGAAGGAAACGGTGCACGACATCTAAAGACATTTTGATGGGAGCACTGATGCGTACATCGCCTGTTGGTTGAATGCGTAGGTTAATGTTTTTAACCCGTTTTCTGAGTAGGGTGACGGGGATGCCGTCTAGTTCTATGATCATGGTAAGTATACTCGTGTAAATTTGATCGCAGTACCGTAGGGTGGACAAAGGAGCCTTGCGATAAAATTGCAGGCTACTGAAATCGACCAGGGCGACGTGTCCACCGGTGGCTCGGAGCGGTTTGGTGCTCAGCCTCTAGGAGACTCCTAGCCACCGGTGGACACGTCGCCAGATGGCTTTCTGCAACTGGGTGGCTCAATGTTTGAGCTCCTTTGTCCACCCTACATGCATCCAGCAGGACAAGCCTCTAGCACCTAACGATCTCATTGACAGAATCCCCTTATCGCGTATTCTTTATATATTATCACTCATTCCAAATCACTGTCACCCTATGATCCGCCTAACCGCCAAGCTCAGCTTTATTTTCACCTTGATGCTCATTTTGATTGGCTCAATTGGCCTCTTGACCCAAACCGTCACTCTCAACCGATTTGCCGGATTGATTAATTCACAATTAACAACACTAACTGCGCAACCGGTTAAACTCTCCGGGGACATCAAGTTGAGGCTGCTCCCCAAACCCAGTCTCTATGTGCCACTGATTGAAATAGGGAGCAGTGAAGCGCAATCTCCTTATTTTGCAAAACTTGAAAACTCGCTGTTTAGACTCAGTATTTCGCAACTTTTACAAGGAAAAATACGGTTTAACGAGTTAAAAATTGCCGGGTTCTATATTCAGTTTCATCTCCCTTTTACGTCTACTCAGCCGCTGAACCCGATGGTCAAGCCGCCGTTAACAACCGCCCTTCTTTTTCAAATTAAACGTTTAATCCTCGGCCAAGGAAGCGTTTCTATTTTTCATCCTCAATATACCCTTAACTTTGATCAATTACAGTTAACGGCTGAGCAATTAAACCTTAATCACCAACCCTTTTCTCTACAACTTAAAAGCCACGTGAATTATCTTCCTGTTGCATCACGCCCCCACGCGAGTGCGAACTTTAATTTTAAAGGCACGACAGCCATTGCCCCCGCTGATCTGCGCGATGTGGCGCAACTGATTCAGCACTTACAAATCAATGGAGATCTAGGTGCTACTGAAATAAGCTATGACAAATTTTTGGTTGATACCTTATTTACGACGATTCAAACACGCGCATCAACGCTTCTTTTAAACCCCTTCCGTTTTAATCTATATGGGGGAGAATTATTTGGAGACATCAGTATTGATACGCAAATAGGTCAAATGTTTATCAATCAAACCGGCAGTAATCTACGCGCCGGCCCCATTTTAAAACCTTTTTTTGCTCACGTTCCCGTCAGTGGAAATCTGGATTTTTCTATTCACGCCGCCTTAAAATATTTACAAGCAACACCGCTCAAGACCCTGTCTGGTAATGGCAACCTCACCATCAAGGAAGGGGTTATTTATGCCTTTAATTTAGATGTGCTGCTTAATTATGCAAAAAGATTTATACGCCATCTATTAAATGAGTCGTCTACGTCGTCACCACCACCCTCGCCCCCACCTCATGCTCTTATTTTTCAACAACAAACGCCGTTTAAAATACTGAGCTTAGATTATCACTTAAACAACACCAAAATCGTCAGTAACCAAGTTGTCTTTCAAAGTAGTAAGCTAGAGGTCGATGGCGCAGGAAATTATGATATGAATACCCAATATATACAGGGTGACTTCACCGCTCAGTTAGAGGATACCGATGAGCAGGTTCGCAAAGTTCAGCAGTTGGTTGGGGGAAATTTTCCTTTTAAAGTCAGTGGCTGGGTCCATCGTCCGCATGTAGAACCCGATATGCCCAAACTTTCTCCGCATATACAAGCCTTGGTTGTAGACAAAATCATGCTTAATCCTTTGCATGATATTCAGCGACAATTTAATACTTTTTTTCAATTCAATGAGTAATAGCGCACATCAATTTACCACTCCACTCCTTGCTTGGTTTGATCTCTATGGGCGAAAAAATTTACCCTGGCAGCAACCTAAAACGCCATATCGCGTCTATGTATCTGAAATCATGTTGCAACAGACCCAAGTTAAAACCGTCATTCCCTATTTTGAACGCTTTATGCAGCGCTTCCCTACCTTACAATCATTGGCATTAGCTACAGAAGATGAGGTTCTCTCTTATTGGTCGGGTCTTGGCTATTATTCAAGAGGGCGCAATTTGCTTCGATGCGCCCAACACATCATGAGCCAGTATCAAGGTGAGTTTCCTGAAGACATGGCTGCATTACAGCAACTGCCAGGCATTGGCCCTTCAACTGCTGCGGCTATTGCCTCACTCGCATTTGGGCGCCCTGTCGCTATTTTTGATGGAAATGTGAAACGCGTGATATCACGCTATTTTATGACGGAACATCAACTGATGGAACATGCTACATCGTGTTTATCACCCTCGCGAAGTGCAGATTATTCGCAGGCCATTATGGATTTGGGTGCATTGTGCTGTCGACCTAAGCAGCCTGATTGTCCCGCCTGTCCTGTGCAGGCCACTTGTTTGGCTTATCAACACCGCTGTGTGGAGAGTTGGCCCAAAAAAAATAAGAAAAAACCATTGCCGATTAAATCCTCTCAATTTATGTTGATACATCGCGAACACGACCAAATGATCCAGGTGCATTTAGAAAAACGTCCCTCAAAAGGCATATGGGGTAGTTTATGGTGTTTACCAAGTTTTCCCATGAGTGAGTCTGTACATACCCGCTTCCCTCAATCTGAACTGTTCTCAACTTTAAAACATACGTTTACGCATTTTCATTTAGAGATGGTGGTGTATTGCGCGCCGTTGGTGGGTGCTGCGGAGAAAGACATGCATTGGTTTTCTCAAATACAACTGTCTAACTTGGGTCTTCCAAAGCCGATGAGTAAATTGTTAGACCAATTTTTCGTGAGGGGGACTTCGTAGGGTGGCCAAAGGAGCCTTGCGATACAATTACAGGCTACTGAAAACGACCAGGGTACATGCATCCAGATCCATCCAAGATCCATCCCACATCCTCTCTACAACGTCTTGCGTCCCGCGCCCCAATAGCAAGCTAATATCAATAGCGGCACATACGTCATTAATACCCCTACCATCACCCAATCATCGTGATACCGCACAACCATCACTAAAGGCAAGATCCAAAATAAATTCACTAAAAAAGCCCCCAGCGTCACCTTAGGATGAGATTTCACATAGATTGCCAAATGCTGGTAAGCATGTTGTCGATGGGCTTTCCAAATCTGTTCTTTATTCAAAAGTCGAATAGTGATGGTTAAACCCGCATCAGCAATAAAAACCCCCATCAACATCACAGACATCCAGAAAAAATGGGGTATAAAAAAACTGCCGTAGAGTGAAAAAAGCCCGAGCACACCTCCCAAAAAACCACTACCTGCATCGCCCATAAAGATTTTCGCTCGAGGAAAGTTCCAAACGCCAAACCCCATAACTGATGCAATAAAACACCCTAACAAGAGCCCCATGACGTTTAATCCGCTCACGATAGCCATCACCATGGCTACAAAACAAGACTCCATGACAGCGTAGCCATCAATGCCATCTAAAAAATTAAAAATATTAATTAAACTAACAAGATAGAAAACAGCGAATAAGCCCATAGACAAATTCATCATATGAAAAAAATCAATGCAATATAATGCGAGGCTTGCAGACAAAAACTGCACGATTAAACGAACCAAGGCGGATAAATGAAAACGATCATCCAGCCAACCGACTGTTCCTAAACCGAGACCAAGGATAGCTAAAGCGGTGAACAAGCCAGACTGGGCACTGTACCACCATGACATAAAGAGTAACCCGAGTAAAAAAGTCACCACAAAGGCTACCCCACCGCCTCTGGGTGTCGGGATCACATGTGAGCTACGTTCATTAGGTAAATCAAGACGATTTATTTTCAAAGCACGAACGCGAATAGCCCAGGTTAAACAGCAACTCATACCAAATGTGGCACCCCAAAAAAGGACGATATAGCAGCTATCCAATCGACACCCCTTGCATGATTGATCAAAAATGCCGAAACTATAGCACCTAACGATGCACTGGAAAAATAATTTTGTTTAATATAAAAAAGTTGGTCCCTTTCGTTGTAGCCCTATTTGGTTTGATAGGCTGTGCATCACAGACACCTCATCAGCAAGACGGTCGAGCCCATCATGCTAGACATGCATCCCGCATTTCTACTCGTGACGGCGCACCCAAGCATCCCCCAAAAATTAATTATCAACGGGTCCATCCCAAACTTGAGCAAATGAGTCGTTATGGTAACCCTGATAGTTACCGGGTAGACGGACATTCTTATGCCGTCATGTCTAATGCGAAGGGCTATAAAAAACGCGGTACAGCCTCGTGGTATGGAACAAAATTTCAAAGCAAACGCACCTCAAGTGGTGAGAGCTACAACATGTATGCCATGACCGCAGCTCACCGCACCCTCCCCATCCCTTCTTATATTAAAGTAAAAAACTTAAATAATGGTCGTGAAGCCATTGTGCGTGTGAATGATCGCGGTCCTTTTCATTCTTCACGCATCGTTGATCTCTCTTATGCTGCTGCAAAATATTTAGGGTTACTTCCCAGGGGCACAGCGTCTGTTGAGGTGGAAGCCGTAACCCCTAAAGGAAAATCCAACACCCACGTAGCCCGCTATTATATTCAAGCGGGTGCATTTAGCTCCAAACCCTATGCAACAACCCTACGCACAAAAATCTCACGCATGACCAAAACCCCCATTCGTATTGAACCCTATCAACATCGTTTTATCGTTATCGTCGGCCCTTTTGCCAACAAACAAACAACGGCCGCGTTTAAAAATCAATTAGCGAAACAAGGATTAGCGGGCACGTTTACCTTTTTACAGTAATCGCTTGCTTAATGCCTATAACGTTGATTATAATCCCAGTCGATTGCCGAGGTGGCGGAATTGGTAGACGCGCCGGATTCAAAATCCGGTGATGGTGACATCATGTGGGTTCGATTCCCACCCTCGGTACCAAAATAGGCTCTCCCTTAAACGTAGGGTAGACAAAGGAGCCCAGCACTAAACCGTCCGTTTAAATAAATCTTTCGGGCGACGTGCACACCATGGGCGGCTAAGATCCAAACCATGGTTGAGTTCTGTTTCAAATAGATCTATGATTTAACTCACATATCGAGCCAAATCATAAGGTCCCATCATGACTAACCCGCAACGGATTTGGCAACAACCTGATTGGCCACGTTTTAACTGGAAAACAGCGCAGGTGAACCCTTTGCTACGTCAGGTTCGTTTAGCACAAGGTATCTTGTTAGGTAAAAGTGCTGCACTTGAGGCAGGACCCGCACACCCTACCCCTAAGCGCTCAGACGGATTAACAAAAATGCGGTTAGATGCGCTCAGTCATCTTGATACCCCATTAACGCTCGAACGACTATTACAGTGGCACCACTGGTTATTTCAAAGCGCGAGTTCTTCGTTGGATCATATTCAAATTGGGCAGCTGCGTGGTGATGAGCCGATTGAAGCCCCACCTCGCGCCCTACTCAACCAAGCATTAACAGATTTTATCACTTGGTTCAATGATAGTGCCATCGATGCCAAGCTTGATCCCTTATTAAGAGCCGCAATGAGTCACTTTTGGTTTGCAACCCTTCATCCGTTTAAAGAGGGAAATAAACGAATCGCCCGAACCTTAGCTGATTTGGCATTAGCTCAAGACCACCCAGAGAACATTCATCTGCCCCCTCTACTTGATGATGATACGGTCTTAGCCTTATCTCAATGTCATACAACAGACCTTACAGCATGGTTAGTATGGTTTTTGCAAACCCATGAAGCGAGCTTACAATCCGCAATTGATAAGCTTGATAAAGCCTTAGTCAAAGCGAGATTCTGGCAACGGCATCAACAAGATGAACTCTCATCAGAGCAAGTCTATGTGTTGAATCGTTTATTAGACGGGAATGAACAAGACATTAACGCATCACTGTATCAAACAGTGGGAAACGTCAGTAAGGCGACGGCAACACGACATTTAAGCGATCTGTTAACAAAAGCATGCATAAAAAAATTGCCTGGCGGTGGCCGCAATACGCGTTACCAGATTTTTTTAGGGTAATTGCATTGCCAATTGCTGGAGTTTGGACAAACGGCGATCTAATACGAGCCCGAGTCCGTGGGCGTGACCGAGCCCGCCCGATATCCGATAGGTCAAGGCAAAGTATTGGGAATTAACTAGGGTTTTGAGAACAACACAAGAATTCTCAAAACCCCAATTAATTCATAGTTTGTCCCCACTGCTTTTCGGTAACGGGCGGGCTCGGTCACGCCCACGGACTCGGGCTCGTATTCTTCTCCCTAGGCTCCTTTGTCCACCCAAACATCGCTTTAGAGTTGACAGCATCCTTAATTCATCTTATGCTATAGTCATAACTATAGTCATAAGGATGATCATGCTCTCTGTTTCAAAAGGGGTATTGAAAGCAAAGATGTTGGAATATTTTAGGCAGGTCGAGCAGACCAAAGAAGAGCTCATTGTCACAGATCATCATAAACCGGTTTTGAGGATTTTGCCCTATCAGGCTCATCACCTCCCTACTGATGTCTTTACACAATGTAAAAAAGTTATCTATTACGAAGATATCAATACACCTTCAACCCAAGAATGGAATGATCATTAAATGAAATTGCTTCTCGATACTTGTGCGCTATTATGGTGGACGTTAGATCAACAACAACTGCCAACATCCACGTTAACCGTACTTAATAACAGCGAAATGTTAGTCAGCAGTATTTCTATTTGGGAACTAGGGATTAAAATTAAAAATAAAAAGCTCGATATTGGGATGACGATTGAGGTTTATGCTGAAAAGTTAACAGAACTCTCAACGATGCAAATCCTACCTGTTACCGATAAACTTTGGATCAAAAATTTAGGGCTCGAGTGGGAACATCGAGATCCCGCAGACCGGACTATTGTAGCGACTGCAATGATTCATGACTGTTGGATTGTGACGACAGATCACATCATACGTGATTTTTATCCCCGCATTTTTTGGTAACCCCACTGATGGTGCAATCTTTCCTCAATACCACACTCCAATTAGGGCCGTTACAACTGAGTAACCGCTTAATTCAAGGCCCATTGGCAGGGTTCAGCTGCGCCCCATTCAGACAGCTTTTTTCACACTTCACCCCACCCGCTTATTGTGTTTCTGAAATGGTTTCAGCTTATGATGTACTTAGTAAACACGCTACGAATGGACGTTATCTTCATCGCAGCAAAGATGAAAAAACGCTGTGTTATCAAATTTCAGGCACCGAACCTCAAGTGATGGCAAGGGCTGCTGCAAAACTTGAAGCATTGGGTGCTGATCTCATTGATATTAATTGTGGATGTCCGAAAACTAAAATCAGAAAAAAAGGGGCTGGGAGTGCGTTATTGGAAAAACCGCAGCAATTAGTTGCGATTGTTGAGGCTGTACGTGCGGCAATCCAATGCCCTCTTACGATTAAAATACGTTTGCAAGGTGATGAAAACGATATACCGCTTGCTAAGCTCATTGCTAATGCAGGTGCTGATGCCTTAATCGTTCATGGCAGGCGCTGGACCGATGATTATGATGCGCCTTGTAACTTAGCGCAAATCGCTGCAATCAAACAAGCGATCTGCATTCCCGTCATTGCCAATGGCGATATCGCTGACATGGTTTCTTTAAAAAAGGTATTGCTGCAAACAGGCTGTGATGCCTTTATGATTTCACGTGCAGGGACTGGTCAACCTTGGTTGTTTCAGCAATTATTAGAAGACTCAACGTTTCAACCCCCTCTTGCTCAACGCATTTCTCTTTTTATGACACATCTTACTGGGTTGGCGCAGCTTGAAAGTGAGTATCAAGCTGTATTACAAAGTCGAGCGCTGGTTCGGTATTATTTTAAAAACCAATTGAGTGACGCGGTTTTGCAGGGGTTTTATAAGCTGGGTTGTTTGCGAGATATTGAGGATGCGCTGGGATGTATTGCGTGTCCACCGGTGACTCGGTGCTGATTTAGATCGGTGATTTAGATCGGCAGTTTCGAGGTGGCTCCGAGCCACCGGTGGACACGTCGCCTTGGGCGTTTTTAGTAGCCTGCAATTTTATCGCTAGGCTCCTTTGTCCACCCTACCTATTACTACGGTGTTATCAAACAATTTAAAGTTGTTTTTTCCGTGTTTTTTTACATCATACATGGCAGCATCTGCCTTCTCAATGAGCGATTGATGACCGTCTTTTGGGTAAAATGAGGCTCCGACACTCAATGTCACGTTGAGCGCTTTAGTTTCAATCAGAAACCCTTTAGACAAACATTGAATCATCTTTTTTACTGTTTTAATCACATCGTGTTCGTTTTTAATTCCAAACAAAATCAATGCAAATTCATCCCCTCCCAATCTAGCGAGCGTATCACTAGCACGGACGCATGTTTGTATACGCTTTGTGGCCGCACATAACAATAAATCACCGGTTGCATGACCATACTGATCGTTAATGAGTTTAAAGTCATCAATATCAATAAAACAAACCGCCATCATACTTCTCTGTCTTTTAGACAGTGCAATGGCTTGTTCGAGGCGATCGTCAAAGAATGCCCGATTAATTAATCCAGTTAAAGGATCATGTTCAGCAAGGTGCTTTAATTTTTCTTCGTTTAATTTTTGTTGGGTAATATCTCGAGCTGTTGTTGACGCACCGACCACCTCTCCTTTTCCATTTTTTATCGGTGAAATCGTGATAGACACAGGTATCCTGTGCCCATCTTTATGAACTCTCACTGACTCTTTATGTTTAATATGCTCACCCTTAATGATCTGCTGAATGATGATATCAAACTCATCTTGCTTATCCGCTGGAAATAGCTTTTTTATATTACAACCGATAATGTCTGTCTCAGTATACCCATAGAGTAATTCGGCGGCTTTATTCCAACTAAATATCGTTCCTTTTAAATCTTTACCGATAATCGCTTCATCCGAACTTTCCACCAATGCCAAGAGCATGGCTTTAGCATCCTCACTTTTTTTCCGATCAGTAATATCTCTAATGGTAGCAAGGACGAGCAGACCCTCTTCTGTTTCAATGGGGCTTATACTAATTTCCACTGGAAATTCATGACCATCCTTGTGTTGGCCGTATAGTTCTAAGCCAATACCCATGGGTCGTTGGTTAGGCTTATCAAAATAATGTTCTCGATGATGGACATGTTGCTTTAAAAAACGCGCTGGGATTAAAAATTCTATTTTTTGCCCTATCAGTTCCTCTGCCGTGTATCCAAATATTTTTTCAGCCACTGCGTTGACAAAGGTAATTTGACCTTCTTTATTGCTGATAATTAAACAATCTGGCGTTGCCTCCAATAACGCATTCATTTTACTTGTTAGACGACGAAGGACTAATTCATCATTTTTTCTTTGCGTAATGTCCTGAACCAACCCCAGCAAATGCTCGTTTTTTCCAATCTTAAATAGCACTGCAGATGCCCATATCCAACGCATGCTTTTGTCATCAGCACGATAAATTCTACATTGAAATTCCCAAGGTTGATGATGAGTGAGTGCTGTTTTAAAGGCCTCATCAACAAACTGAAAATCGTCTGGATGAACATGGCTTAAAAATAGCTCATACGTCCACCCCGTCAACAGTGCAGCATAACCAAAGATTTGATCATGTAACAAAGAACGATCGGCTACACCCGTCTTCAAATTTAAATCCCAGTACCCAAATTGAGCAGCATTTAAGGCAAATTCCAGTTGTTGACGTTCACTCCGCGAACGTTCATTGGCACGACGCATACTTTCAGAAACGAGGGAAATTAAAGTGCCGTTAAAGACAAAGAGCATCATCGCCAACCAATCCATCGGTACTTTGATAAAAGGTTCATTCACAAGTAACCACCAGAAGAGCGAGATGATAAGGCAGGTTAAGGCCGTGGCTAATATGCCGGTAAAAAATCCTCCGATGACCGCAGCAATGATGATTGCCGGGTAATACGTCAAATAGGGATTATATGAACCGAGCACGTGAAGTGGCCAAATTCGGACGATGCTGGATAATGCAACTAAAATGAACGTTGCAATGTATGCGTTTCTTTTTGAAATGTAGATGCGCTCTTGGTTCCACCAACTGTTCATTTAGATATATCCTTATTAAATGTAGTTTTCGTAGGGTGGACAAAGGAGCCCCGCACTGAACTTCTGGCTGCAGTAAGCCATTGGGCGACGTGCCCACCAAGGCTGGCTAGGAGCCTATCCCTTGGCAACCCCCACCAAACGGCACCGAGCCACCGGTGGACACGTCGCTCTGAACGTTTTCAGTGGCCTGAAATCTTATCGCAAGGCTCCTTTGTCCACCCTACGACGACCCTGTTATCCTATGACCATTACGACCCTGCAGCCCCTCCTGCCAGTGACTGATACACTTGGACGATGCTGTCTAATTGCTGCATTTTCGCAAGATTGACGGCTAATCTGGCTGAATCCACATTCACTTGTGCGGTTACTAAATCGCGTTCATCTTTGGCGCCTGCTTTATATCGAGCCAATGCAAGGGTGTATCCTCTTTGATAGGCCTGTAGCGCTTTTACTTGATAGCTCAAGGCCGCATTCATTTTTTGTTGATTCGTTAAACTGTTATCAACATCTGCAAATGCAGCTTTGAGGGTTTGGATGTATGTAAAGTAAGTGGCGTTATACCCTGCTTTCGCGGCTTTAATTTGCGCATAATCAGCGCCATTGAGCAGCGGCATCGATGCGGCTGCATCGGCAACCCATAGGCCGGTGCTGAGTTTGAGTAAATGAGAGAGCTCAAAAGATGCGCCCCCCAATAATCCGGTTAGGGGAATGGTTGGGAAAAAATTGGAATACGCTATACCGATGGTCGCTTTAGACATGTTTAAATTTTCCATGGCAGCGATGATGTCTGGGCGATTTTTCAATACGGCTGAAGGCAATTGAGAAGGAATCAAGCCGCGAACAGACAGCGTGTTGATGCGGCTTCGGCTCACAATAGGAGCCGGATTGCGATTTAATAACACCTGAATTGCATTTTCGTTTTGCGCAATGCTATTTTCTATATCGGGCAAACTCCCCTCATTGGCTGCAATTTGTTGATCTAGATTTGTCAGCGTAGATAAATCACTAGCACCTGAACGGTAACGCACCGATTCTAATTGTCGCATCTTTTTTAAGTCATGAATCAATTGCCTTTGTTCACGGCGTTGTTCTTGTTGCCCTAGCAGCATAAAATAAGCACCGCTGACTTGGCTGATGACACTTAAACGCGCTGATTGTTCGAGTGATCGCTGCATGGCGAGTGACGCCTCATAGAACTTATCGTTGTAGCGATTTTGTAAAATATTCAGGGAATATTTCGGCACAAACCCTGCGTAATACCCCTTAAAATGGATGATTCCTGTTTTTGATAATAATTGACTTTGTGCTAAGGTCCCTTCCGGCGTAAATTGACTATCCCACCCGCCGCCAACAAACGCATTACCCGAAGCCGATAGCGTGGGTAACCAAGCAAATCTAGATTCTTGTAATTTGGCTTGCGCTTGTAAAATATTCGCTTGCGCAGTTTTAAGTTGATTGTTGTTTGCTAAGGCGGTTTTGATTAAGCGGTTTAAGCTGGGATCGTGCATTTTTTCCCACCACTGCATATGGCTTAGGTCGGAGGCTTGTTGAGCAATTTTAATACCGATGCGGGTTGTTTTAGGTGGGGTGAGGTCGGAGGCAGGATGGGTTGGAGCTAAGGTGCAAGCGGTTAGGCAGAGCGGAAGTAGGCCTCGAATGGCACGAACAACCCCCTCTCCCGCGCCGGAAAGTGATGTCGTAAACAAAAGTCGAGCGCGGGAGAGGGTTGGGGAGAGGGTGACACACCTAGTCTCTAAAACAAAATTCCCAAAGTTCAACACTGTTCCCTCTCCCCAACCCTCTCCCGCGCTCAGCATCAGTTTATTAAACCATTTTCCAGCGCGGGAGAGGGGGTTATATTGTCCTAATCCAATGTCTTCCTAAAAATCACTCGAGTCAACACAATCAACACCAACGCAATCACTACAATCGGGATAATATTAGGCACAATCTGATGCCATTCATTACCCTTCAACAGAATACCACGAGTGATTCTCATAAAATATGTCATGGGTAAACAAGCTCCAATAGCTTGCGCCCATTGAGGCATCCCATAATATGAAAAAATATACCCCGATAAAAACATCGATGGCAACTGATAAAACGTACTCAGCTGCATGGCTTGCATCTGTGTTTTAGCTAAAGTTGAAAAAATCATGCCTACCATTAAATTAGCAATAATAAAGGGTGCTGCAGCCAGATAGAGTAAAAAGAGGCTTCCTTCAATCGGGATGTGAATCAAGGCCTTACCAAAAATAAGAATGCTGGTGAGCTGTAAATACCCCAACACCACATAGGGGATAATTTTACCTAAAATAATCTCCGTGGGTAAAAGCGGTGTACTCAACAACATTTCCATGGTGCCTGAGTCAAACTCAGCCGTCATGGCAGTTGAGGTTAACATCACCATGGTTAAGGTGAGTAAAACGCCAATTAAACCGGGCACAATGTTAAATGCGCTGCGATTTGACTCATTATATAAGCGATGGGTCGTTAAATTAATCGAACGATTAAAGCCATTGGGTGAAGGCGCGCTCAAACCATGTTGATTAAAATCAGAAACCGCTAAATTTAAAATGGGTGACACATTACTGAGCGCTGAGGCACTACTCCCCGGATCAGAGCCATCGATTTCGACTAACAGCTGTGGGTTTTCTCCGCGAATATATTTTCGCGTAAAATTAGCAGGAATGGTGAACGCAAAACTTAAGCGCCCACTGTTTAATTTTTGCCTCACACTTTTGGGGTCGGTGCTCATATCCACAATATTAAAATACCCTGATGTTTCTAAGCCACTGATAAAACTACGGGTTAAGGGAGAGTGATCGTAACTCATCACCGCGGTGGGTAAGTGTTTGGGATCTAAATCGATGGCAAACCCAAATACAATGAGTAACATCACGGGTAAAATAGCTAACATCGCAATGGTGCCGCGATCGCGGGAAATCAAAATAAATTCCTTGCGTATCAGGCCAAACATGCGCAAATAAGATAGGGGTTGTCTAACCATTATTGCATTAATCCTATAAAAACCTCTTCAAAACTCGGTGTGACTTTTTTATATGTGTATTTTTTTAGGTTCAAGGTCAATTTTTCAAGTGATCTAGCATCTGCAGATGCAACGCGTAAATCATTATTGACGATGGAGGCTAGCAAGCTGGGATAATCGTGGGCAATGAGCTCACTCAGCGTATTTAAAGACATTCTATCTCCTTCAATCAGCAACGCTTTGACCTGGGAAAAAGGAATGAGATCTTTGGTTTCACCTGTATACAACAAGTGGCCCAAGTTAATATAAGCTAAATCCGTACACTTTTCGGCTTCATCCATATAATGCGTAGTCACTAAAATGGTCGTACCATCGCGCATGGCAATTTTATGTAGATAATTCCAAAAATCTTTGCGCGCTTTAGGGTCAATCCCTGCCGTTGGCTCATCTAAAAAAAGCAATGCCGGTCGATGTAATATACAGCACGCCAAGGTTAGGCGTTGTTTCCACCCACCCGATAAATTCCCCGCCTGAACCTGTCGATAAGGTTGTAATTCTAGGTCATCCAAAACCGCTGTAATGGCGTTTTCAATGTGTTCCATTTGATAGATATCTGCAAAAAATTGTAAATTTTCATACACAGTAAGGCCGTTATATAAACAAAATTTTTGTGGCATATAGCCAATGCGCTTTTTAATGTCTGCAGATTGTGTTTTGATATCATAGCCTAAACAGCGCCCACTTCCTGTAGTTGGCGTTAATAAGCCACAAATCATGCGTATCACGGTGGTTTTACCGCTACCATTGGAGCCAAGAAAACCAAAAACAGCGCCTTTTTTCACTTGAAGCGTAACATGAGACACCACTTCTTTTTGGTCAAATATTTTGGTTACGTCATGAATATCAATGGCCCACTCGCTCATTAAACCCATTCCAAAGAGACTGGTTGCCCAAGGTGCAGTTGATTCATTTGCGGGTGATCGATGTGTGCTTCAACCCGAAATACCAAGGCTTGACGCTCTTCTCGTGAATAGATAATAGGAGGTGTATATTGCGCAGTATTAGAAATATAGCGAATGGTTCCTGTGGCAAAGCTTGGATTGCCATCAGTTGAAAGTTTCACTTTTTGATTAAGATGGATGCTGCTCAGCGCCTTTTCAGGCACAAAAAATATCACTTTAATATGTTGGCGTGTGATCAGTGCCAAAATAGGTTGTCCGGCTGCTACATATTCGCCTTTGGTAAAATAAGTATCAAATATGATGCCTTTATCGGTTGAATACCCCTCTTTATGCTCAAGCTGCCATTTTCTATTGGCAGTATCGACCGTGCTACTGTTAATTTGAGCATCTAGGCCTTGCAATTGGTTTTTCAACACATCCCAGTCCCGCTTTGCAAGATCCAAATCATTTTGACTGGCGGCATGTTGTTTCATCATGGTGATTGTGCGGTGATAATTGACCTCTGCATAATGCAGCTGATCCATCATCCCTTTACGATCAGCAAGCAAATTATCTTTCGAATCTTGGCTCATGACGACATGATCCTGCTCACTTTGCTGCTCGAGTTTAAATAACAATTGATGTTTTTGAACGGGCTGTCCTCTTACGACGAGCAGATGAGCTAATCGCCCAGGGTAGTCAGCAGATAGGTAGGTTAAATCAGCATCAATATAGCCATTGTATTGATGTGGGTGTTTACCACAGGCACTGAGGAGGGCTATCATCAAAAAAACACAATTACGTTTAAACAGCATCATCACCCCAACGTGGAATCCCTGCATCTAAGTTAAATAAATCTAAAGTACGCCCGACGGTTTGCAAAACAATATCGTCTAGCGTTTTAGGAAGCATATAAAATGCAGGTACGGGTGGCGCAATAATCCCCCCCATTTCAGTGACCGCCAGCATGCTTTTTAAATGACCCGCATGTAATGGGGACTCTCTCACCAATAACACCAAGCGCCGACGCTCTTTCAAAACCACATCTGCTGCACGCGTCAGTAAATTACTGGTGACCCCGGTTGCGATTTCACCTAAACTTCTGATAGAGCAAGGGACCACAATCATGCCCATGGTTTTAAATGAACCACTGGCAATGGGGGCGGCTAAATCGTTCACGTTATACACCCGATCGGCCATGCTTTGTAATTGCTGTTTTGATAAGTCAGTTTCATAAGCGCGGGTCATTTCGCCTGTTTTGGTGACCACCAGATGGCTTTCAATATCGAGTTGACGCAATATTTCAAGTAACTTGGTCGCATAGACAATCCCGGTTGCGCCACTAATGCCGACGATCATGCGTTGTTTGTTTGACATGTTTTTATCCAAACCATCGATTTCATCTCTGTAAAGTTATCAGAACCTTACTATTAATACAAAGATTCAAACAGCGCTCGATACAATCCGAGCCGCGACCGTTAGGGAGCGGAGCTTTTAAAACTTCCGCTCCCTAACGGTCGCGGCTCGGATTGTATCGAGTAGAAAATTGAGAATTGCGTTAACTTAAACCCAAGCCCTCTGCCACTCGTTTTCCATAATTCTGATCCGCCTTTAAAAAGTGCGCAATTTGTCTAAGCTGAATGGGTTTAGGAACCGAGCGCATTGCGTTCACCAAGTTATGAATCAACAAATCTTGTTGCTTAGGCGGCATCAGTCTAAACAAATCACCTGCTTGCTGATAGTCATCATTGCCTTGGTGATGATCATAGCGATATGCATCACCACTTAAGGCCAAAGGTGGCTCAATATCAGCCGGGTTATCAATCGGCCCATGAAAACTATTTGGCTGATAATTCACATGCCCACCCTCATTACCATCAAAACTCATATGCCCATCTCGATGATACGTATGCACAGGGCAGCGTGGCTTATTCACCGGGAGGGCGCCATAATTAACTCCAATCCGATAGCGATGCGCATCAGGATAAGACAATAACCGTGCTTGCAACATTTTATCAGGCGATGCGCCCATGCCAGGTGGGGTATTGGCGGGCTCAAATGCGGCTTGCTCGACTTCAGCAAAATAATTTTCAGGATTGCGATTTAACGTTAAGACGCCTACATCTATAGGCGGATAGTCTTTATGTGGCCATACTTTGGTTAAATCAAAGGGATGAATGTGATACGTTTTGGCGGCTGCTTCTGGCATAATCTGCACTTGAACAAGCCAACTTGGAAACTGTTTTTTTTCAATAGCGCTGTGTAAATCTCGACGATGATAATCTAAATCGGTTCCCGCAATCACGCTTGCTTCTTCATTTGTTAAACACTGAATCCCTTGCATGGTTTTAAAATGCCACTTCACCCAAAACCGCTCACCTGCGGCATTCCAAAAACTATAGGTATGCGAGCTATATCCATTCATATGGCGATACGATGAAGGGATGCCTCTGTCTGAAAATAAAATC
This sequence comes from Gammaproteobacteria bacterium, assembly GCA_026399205.1. Lineage (GTDB taxonomy): Bacteria > Pseudomonadota > Gammaproteobacteria > Legionellales > Legionellaceae > 2-12-FULL-37-14. The sequence goes on along the minus strand of JAPLRL010000018.1, from coordinate 2,387 downwards.
GTGACTTGATGCAGTGATTCAGGCGATAAGCTCCAAAAGTCCCATTGCATGGTGTTGTCTCTCATGCCGGTTGCGGGATGTCGCTTTTGAGAATGAATAAAATCTTGAAATTTTAAAGGATCGCGTACAAAAAACACCGGGGTGTTATTTCCCACTAAATCCCAATTCCCTTCTTCCGTATAAAATTTACAAGCAAAGCCCCGTGGGTCACGGGCCGTATCTGCTGATCCGACTTCCCCTGCAACGGTAGAAAATCGAATAAACATCTCGCATTCATTGCCCGCTTTGGAGAATAACTTTGCCCGAGTATAAGCCTGTAATGCTTTGGTCACTTTAAATACCCCATAAGCACCCGCTCCTTTAGCGTGTACGACACGCTCAGGGACTCTTTCACGATTAAAGTGAGCCATCCGCTCCATGAGTTGATAATCGACTAATACTGGGCCTCTGGGCCCTGCTGTTAAACTATTTTGATTATCCCCAACCGGCACCCCTGCCTGCGTGGTCATAAATGGGCACTTTTTATCCACGACATCCTCCTTGAATTAAACAACTCATCCTTGTAAAGTTATCAGAACCTTATCGTGATTACAAAGACTCATGCCCCCCTCGCACATCGCTGATTTTTTTTTATCCTTCACCCATGCTATTATCGTCGTCCCGTTGATCATTCTCGGGTATTTTTTAATCAATAAAAAATTATTTTTACAAACCGTCTGTCTGATTGCCATCAGTATGATCATCAATGTTGCGCTGAAAACAACGTTTAAAATCCCATTACCGCCCAGTTTACATAAAATCGGTTTTGCTTTTCCCAGTGGCCACACTCAATTCGCCACAGTGCTCTATGGCTGGCTCGTCTTTAACACTCGTTCGATGATATTGAAAATACTCACCGTTATGCTCATCATTGGCGTTGGATATGGCCTGTGGTATTACCACTTTCATGAGATGAAAGATATTGTGGGTGGCTTGGTAACCGGCCTCGTCTTAATTGGCCTTTATCACTCGCTACTCACCTATTTTCCGAAAAAAACCACGCCATTGATTCTGGTCACTGCAACCCTATTTATGATCTATAACGCGTGGATGTACCCTAAAATCCCCGTGCATGCATGGTGGGCTTATTTGAGTTTATTTGTGAGTTGTGCGCTGTATCAATATCACTGTAGTTTGGACAACCATCGATCTAATACGAGCCCGAGTCCGTGGGCGTGACCGAGCCCACGGACTCGGGCTCGTAAAAACAGATCTTACTTGTCCAAAGTCCAGTAAAGAAACGCGTCAAACTTTCCTGTTTCAGGTGAATTAATCGTTTTTTTAATCCTTAAAATCAAAACGAACTAAATTTCACCGACTTGTTTTTTTACATCGATTTTCAGAGGTTGCACACACAGTTATCCACAGAATCTGTGGATAAAACCTAACGGTGTTTAATTCGAACAGTTCGTTGAAACCCATGTTATTAAAGGGATGTAAAGGAAATCAAGTAGGGAAACCTCTTGTTTTGTAAGTTTAGTGTAAAAAGTTATCCACCGGCAGGCGTTTAACCTCTATTTAGAAAATTTGATGATATGGTTTTAAAAAAAGACCATTCGTTTTTATAAATGTAGGTTGGGCCTTGGCCCAACAATAATAAAGTTCATCGCGCGGGAGAAGAGATATTCGAGCGAAAAAAAACGTTATAGACGTTACCTAAAAAAACGAGTCAAACTTTCCTGTTGCTCAGGTGAATTAATCCCTTTTGCAACTAACGCCACCCGACTCTGATTGATTCGAAAAAAGTGGGTGGTGTCGGAAAAGCATAACCAAAGATTGTCACCCGAATATTGGTGCATTTTTTAATCTTTCGCTTATTAAGAACTCCATATGATATGGCGTTATACATAAACCAACTTTCTTCTACGATCGTCGATCGACAGCAAACCCAAAAAGAACGAAATTTCACCGACTTGGTTTTTTCCCTCAATCTTCAGAGGTTGCACACACAGTTATCCACAGAATCTGTGGATAAAACCTAACGGTGTTTAATTCGAACAGTTCGTTGAAACCCATGTTATTAAAGGGGTGCAAAGGAAGTCAAGTAGGGAAACCTCTTGTTTTGTAAGTTTGGCGTAAAAAGTTATCCACCGGCAGGTGTTTAACCCCTAATTAGAAAATTTGATGAGATGGTTTTAAAAAAAGACCATTCGTTTTTATAAATATAGGTTGGGTCTTGGCCCAACAATAATTGGAAGAAATCATTCCTCGAGTTTAGCCATTTTTCCCTAATCCGTTCGCCCTGAGGAGTGTGCGTAGCACACGTCTCGAAGGGCTTTCTAAGCGGCTAAAGTGAGTTGATAGATCAAAGAATTAATTTTTTCTTCTGAGTATTTATCTAAATCAAG
>JAPLRL010000057.1:79629-91047 GCA_026399205.1 Gammaproteobacteria bacterium | reverse complement strand
GAGGGTTAGGGAGGGGGTCTAGAACATGTTTACCCCCTCCCCAACCCTCCCCCGCGAAAAGCATCAATACACTGTTCAAACTTATAGCGCGGGAGAGGGGGTATCCGAGCATAAAAAGCGTTCTCTAGATTCCCACCAACCTTTAATCATGCGTAGGCATCACAAACGCAGGTGATGCTGACATGCTCCATCTCGATGTCACCGTTTTAAGACGGGTGTAAAAATGCATGCTTTCAGTCCCATGCATCATGGTGTCACCAAAAGAGGATTGTTTCCAACCCCCAAACGAATGACTCACAATGGGCACAGGAATTGGAATATTGACCCCGACCATCCCTACCGTAACTTGCTGTACAAACCGCCTAGCAGCCCCACCATCACACGTAAAAATGGCCGTACCATTCCCATAGCGATTCTCATTAATCAAGGTGATGGCCTCTTCAAGGCTGTGTGCACGCACGATAACCAACACCGGTCCGAAAATCTCTTGTTGATAAATCGACATCGCAGGCGTCACCTTATCAAATAAACAAGGCCCTACAAAATAACCCTCAGGATAGCCTGCATGCACAAAGCCTCGACCATCCATTAAAAGCTCAGCACCTTGCGACACGCCCTCTTCAATCCATGCCAACACTTTTTTGCGCTGTGTCTGACTAATTAAAGGCCCCATCTCAGTCCCTGGATCTTCGCCAGCACCGACCTGAATCGCTTGAATCATTGGTAAGAGCTGGGCTAACAGGTGCTGCGCTGTGTCATCACCTACAGTCACCACAACAGAGAGCGCCATACATCGTTGCCCTGCTGAGCCATACGCAGCACCCACAATTGCTTTCGCAGCGGCAGGCATGTCAGCATCACTCATCACGACGGCATGATTTTTAGCCCCACCAAACGTTTGAGCCCGTTTATTCAAGGCAATGGCCTGCTGGTATATTGCTTGCGCCACAGGCGTTGACGCAACGGCAGACACAGCAACTACAGTTGGATGTTCAACTAAATGCTGCACGGTTTCTTTACCCCCCTGCACCACATTCACAACACCATCTGGTAGACCGGCTTCTTGGAGTAACGCGACTAATTTGAGACTTGCCGAAGGATCTTGCTCTGACGGTTTTAAAATAAAGCTATTCCCACAGGCAATCGCAGGAATCATCATCCACATGGGCACCATAATTGGAAAATTAAAAGGCGAAACCCCCAAACACACGCCCAAGGGTTGGCGAATCGTATAGCAATCAATGTCAGAGGCCGCTTGATTCGTCAACGATGTTTGCCATTGTGTGCTAATCCCACAATACCATTCAACGAGCTCAATCGCCCTGAGAAGCGAGCCTTTTGCATCGTCTAATGTTTTCCCTTGCTCTTGCGTCACCACGTGGATCAATTCATCTTGATGCGTCAACAACAACTGGCGAAAGGCGAATAAAACACGCGCTCGAAGTGCGGGCGTTGAGAGCGACCACTGCTGATACGCATTCTGTGCCGCCACAATGGCTTTTTCACACGTCTCTTTTTTTGCAAAGGACACGGTATTGATCTGTGCGCCTGTCGCCGGATTCATGATCGCGTGCTCGGTTTCACTTGCGTCAATATAGGGTTTGCCTGCAATCCAATGCTGAATCATGGTGTTCTCCTTATCCTTCAAATCGTCCGTTATTGCGAGTTGTAGGGTGGATTAGGGCCGCCAGGCCCGTAATCCACCACTTTCATGACGCTCAGTTGGTGGATTACGGGCCTGGCGGCCCTAATCCACCCTACAACTGCTCGCGGCTCGGATGTCGTATCATGCCTCTAATCCCTCAATCACATGCTCTAACCCATACTTCAAGGTCTTTAACGACATCACCTTCTCACAGGCCAATAACACCCCAGGCATAAAACATTGTCTATCCATGCTTTCATGCATTACCGTCAACTGCTCACCTAAGCCCCCAAAGATCACAGATTGCTTGGCAAGCACCCCTGGTAAGCGAATCGCGTGAATCGGAATATCATCAAAACGCTCTCCACGAGAGGCTTCATACGCCGCATTGCCTTGTGCAGCAACGAGCGGTTGTTTGCGTGCCTCGGCAATCAAATGGGCTGTTTTAATGGCTGTTGCGGAAGGCGCATCTATTTTCTGCGCGTGGTGCATTTCAATGATTTCGACATCCGGAAAAAATTGCGCGGCTTTTTTAGCAAAATGCATCATGAGCAAAACCCCAAGCGAAAAATTTGGCACAATCAGCCCGCCTAAGCCTGCGACCTCACAGTGTTTGATTAATGTTTCTCGCTGGATGTCGGTTAACCCACTGGTCCCCACCACCGGGCGAGCTCCCGCATTTACAATGGTCAAGACATTTTTGTACACCACATCTGCTCGCGTTAAATCAAGCACCACCGCTGCTTTGGTTTTCGCAATCGCTGCAGCCAAATCATCCTGTCGACCAAGCTGTCCAACCACTTCAAATCGTTCATCTTGCGCCAACGCTGCACACGCAGCACGCCCCATTTTTCCCGTCGCCCCATTCACAATCACCGTGATCAACATTATTCTTTGTCTTCCTTTTTCTCTTTCTCTTCCTCTTTCTGCGTTTGAGCGCCTGGCTTTACAGGTGCATAAACAACACACAAAGCCCAGATGCTCGCAGGAATCCACCCAATCACGGTTGCTTGCAAAACCAAGGTAATCACGCCACCCACAGGATTATCATAAATAAAAAGCACCATCCATGGAAAAAGAATGGCTAAGATTGTCATTAATGTTTTACCTAACATGCTACCTCCTTTTTACTTAAATTCCGGACAAGCATAAGTTTGTATCACTTGTCCTTGTTCATCAATCACTTCCAAACGCACGGGAAATTTCCATAACACATATAAATGCTTCAAAACTTGATACACCGTTTCTGCCAAAGGAATCCGCTGATGCTGTACATATTGCAGCGTTAAGGTTCTATCCCCTTCCATATCAACAGCGTACACTTGAATATTAGGATCTTGAGCCCGCAGCTGAAACTCTGCTGAAAGTGCTTCTCTAATTAAACGATACCCGCTCTCGTCATGAATCGCTCTCACCAAATAAGTCTCACGCGCATCATCATCTAAAATTTGAAATAATTTCATTTCACGAATCAAATGAGGTGAAAGAAACTGAGCAATAAAACTTTCATCTTTAAAATGACGCATGGATTGATCCAGGCTTTTTTTCCAATCGGTATTAACCAAATGCGGAAACCATCGTTTATCTTCATCTGTGGGCGACTCACACATCCGTCGAATGTCTTGAAACATTTTAAACCCCATGGCATACGGGTTAACGCCTGAGTAATGCGGACTATCAAACGGCAATTGTGTCAGTACATTGGTATGATTTTCAAGTATTTCTAACATAAAGGCATCGCTCACCAAGCCTTCGTCATACATCGCATTCATCAAGGTATAATGCCAAAATGTGGCCCAGCCTTCATTCATCATTTTTGTTTGTGCTTGGGGATAAAAATATTGCGCTATTTTTCTCACAATGCGAATGATCTCTCGTTGCCACGACTCTAGCAAAGGCGCATTTTTCTCAACAAAGTACAATAAGTTTTCTTGAGGTTCTGCCGGAAAGCGGCGCTTGCTCGCTTGTGAGTCTGCCTCTCGCCCCTTAGGCAAGGTGCGCCACAAATCATTCACCTGCGTTTGCAAATAAATCTCGCGATTTTGTTGCCTTATTTTTTCCTCATGAATAGATAACATCGGCGGATGTTTGTATCTATCAACCCCATAATTCATCAACGAATGACAAGCATCGAGCACCCATTCGACCTCATCGAGCCCGTAGCGCTCTTCACACTCACTGATATAATGTTTCGCAAAGACCAAATAATCAATAATCGCATCTGGCGCCGTCCACATTTTAAATAAATAATTGCCTTTAAAAAAAGAATTATGCCCATAACACGCGTGCGCAATCACCAACGCTTGCATGGCCATGGTGTTTTCTTCCATTAAATAGGAGATACAAGGATTAGAGTTAATCACCATTTCGTAAGCTAAACCCATTTCTCCACGTTGATAACGCTGCTCAATCGCAACAAATCGCTTCCCAAAAGACCAGTGGCTATAAGAGATAGGCATGCCTGTCATGGCATAAGCATCCATCATTTGCTCTGCGCTAATCATTTCAATTTGATTCGGAAAAGTATCGAGCCCAAAATCTTTGGCAAGCCGCGAGATCTCTTGGTCATAGGCCAAAATCAGTTCCGGAGTCCACTCCGCACTCAATGAAAGCGGCTTTTTTCTCTTCATTACCCCTTCCTCTTAAATAACTCTCGGAAAACCGGATAAACCGCGTCGGTTTGATCAATTTGTTTCATGACAAAGTTAGGGTACTGCTCACGGACCCCTTCATAAGCCTCCCACAAGCTTTGGTGATGTCGCGGCATGACCTCAATATAAGAATAATATTGCACGAGCGGCATGATTTTTTCTAATAATAACTGCTGACAATAGGGCGAATCTGCATTCCAATTATCCCCATCGGAGGCTTGAGCCACATAAATATTCCAACATTGTGGATCATAGCGTTGCTCAATCAGTGTCATTAACAATTCCAATGCACTTGAAACAACCGTTCCGCCTGTTTCCCTGGCATAAAAAAAGGTTTGTTCATCCACCTCACTCGCAGCAGTATGATGACGAATAAACACCAATTCAATCTTTTCATAATTTTTTGTTAAAAACAGATAAAGTAAAATGAAAAACTGCTTGGACAACTCTTTTTTCATTTCATCCATAGATCCTGACACATCCATGATGCAAAACATCACCGCACGCGCCGCAGGAACCACTATTTTCACGCGATGATTAAAGCGTAAATCAATATCATCAATAAAGGGAATCACCTTGATTTTTCTTTTATATATTTCAAGCTGCGCGACTATCTTATCACGTTTAGTGGTCACGTCATCTCGAGAAACTACGTCATCTCGAGAAACTACGTCATCCCGAGAAACTACGTCATCCCGAGAAACTACGTCATCCCGAGAAACTACGTCATCCCGAGCGTAGCGAGGGATCTCCTTCGATTCACTCAACGCCTTTTTACTGGAGGTCCCTCGCTGCGCTCGGGATGACGTGGTGGTGGAGGCATCATCCAACGCCGCCAGTTCTTTTTCTAGTGCCTCTACCTTCTTTTTATAAGAAGCGCTCAAGGCCATACGCCGACTAGCCGCTTGGCGCATCGATCTCACCACATTGATATTCACAATAGGGCCACTGGTCACCACCCCTGAACGAACCGTCTTGACTTCGTCCAGGGGGCCGGGATCTTTCTTCAATAAATCAGGCAACTCTAAATCATCAAAATACAATTCTAAAAATTCTTCTCGGGTCAGATGAAAAACAAAGGAATCTTCTCCTTCGCCACTATCACTCGCACCACTGCCTTGACCACTTGACGCTTGTCGCTGGGGTTTTGGAATTTCTTCACCACGCGTATAATTGCGATTCCCCGGAAAAACCCTATCGACGACCCCACCCGCACCCCAACCAAAGCGTGGCTCGGATAAGTCTTTTGATGGAATATCAATGGGGTCAGATTTCTCCACACCCGTCATCCCACGTTTGGCGATAGAATTCATCACCGCTTCTTTAATCTGCGTTTTATATCGTCTTAAAAATCGCTGACGATTCACCATGCTTTTCTTACTGACATTCAATCGTCTATCAATGAGTTGAGACATTTGGAGGCTCCTTCTCAACTGTCGATTATTGCGACTTTCTAACCCGTAAATACCATTCACATAATAAACGCACCTGTTTACGGGTATACCCTTTTTCTACCATTCTTAAAATAAACTCTTCATGTTTTTTGCTTTCGTCTTCTGACGATTTAGCATTAAACGAAATGACCGGTAATAAATCTTCGGTGTTGGTAAACATTTTCTTTTCAATCACTGCGCGCAGTTTTTCATAACTATTCCAAACCGGGTTGCGATTATGATTATTTGCCCTGGCTCGCAGCACAAAGTTCACCACTTCGTTACGAAAATCCTTAGGATTAGAAATCCCCGCTGGTTTTTCAATCTTTTCTAGCTCATTGTTTAACGCGTTTCTATCAAAGATTTCACCAGTATCGGGATCTCGATAATCTTGATCTTGAATCCAAAAATCAGCATAGGTGATATAGCGATCAAAAATATTTTGACCATATTCTGAATACGATTCTAAATAAGCGGTTTGAATTTCTTTACCAATAAACTCAACATACTTAGGCGCAATGTGTTCTTTAATAAAGCCTAAATAACGATCTCGAAGCTCTTTCACCAATTGCTCTTGATCAATTTGTCGCTCTAAGACATATAGTAAATGGACAGGATTGGCCGCAACTTCAGTTTGATCAAAGTTAAAGACCTTCGATAAAATTTTAAATGCAAACCGCGTCGATACCCCCGTCATTCCTTCATCGACCCCTGCGACATCCCGGTATTCTTGATAAGATTTTGCTTTAGGATCCGTATCTTTCAAGCTTTCACCATTATAGACACGCATTTTTGAATAAATATTAGAGTTTTGCGGTTCTTTTAAACGGGTTAACACTGAAAATTGTGACAACATGGTCAAGGTACCCGGAGCACAAAAGGCCTCTTTTAGCGAACTATGATCAATGAGCTTTTGATAAATACGTTGTTCTTCAGACACCCTGAGACAATAAGGGACTTTCACAATATTAATCCGGTCAATAAACGCCTCGTTATTTTTATTATTGCGAAAGGTTTGCCATTCTGATTCATTCGAGTGAGCAAGGATAATCCCTTCAAAGGGAATAGAAGACAGCCCTTCCGTCGGATTATAATTTCTTTCTTGCGTTGCCGTTAACAAAGGGTGTAACACTTTAATGGGCGCTTTAAACATCTCAACGAACTCTAATAAGCCACGATTGGCATGGCACAATCCACCGGAATAACTATATGCATCCGGATCGTCTTGAGAAAAATCTTCTAATTTTCGAATATCAACTTTACCCACCAAAGACGAAATATCTTGGTTATTTTCATCACCCGGCTCGGTCTTCGCAACAGCAATTTGCTGTAGTTTTGAAGGCCAAAGCTTAACCACTTTAAACTGACGAATGTCCCCATTAAACTCATGCAGCCGTTTCACGGCCCAAGGTGACATAATGTATTTAATATAGCGCTTTTGAATGCCAAATTTTTCTTCCAAAATAGGGCCATCTTCTTCAGGATCAAAAAGCCCCAAAGGAGACTCAAACACCGGTGAGCCTTTAATGGCATAAAACGGCACCCGCTCTAAAAGTTCTTTAAGTTTTTCAGCCAGTGATGATTTTCCGCCGCCTACAGGCCCTAATAAATATAAAATCTGTTTTGATTCTTCTAAGCCTTGTGAGGCGTGCTTTAAAAAGCCAACCAGCTGCTCAATGGGCTCTTCCATGCCATAAAAATCTTTAAAGACGTCATAGCGACGAATGACTTTATTCGAGAAAATCCGTGATAACACCGGATCATGGCGCGTATCTACGAGTTCGGGCTCGCCAATCGCCATGAGCAATCGCTCAGCGGCATTTGCATAGACCGATTTATCTTCTCGGCACAGGTCCAAATAGGCGTCCAGACTCATTTCGTCTGCTTTTTTATCAGAAAACCGTTTGGTGTAATTGCTTAAAAAGTCATTTGCGCTCATGTCCAATGCCTCCATAAAACAAATCAGTTATCATTGTTATAGGACAAATTTCAACATTTTTCGAGTTTTTCTCCTAAGAAACATAAAAATCTTTGCTACACTCAAAATGAGGACATTAAAAAAGAGAATGACCATGACACCACTTATTTTACATCCAACTGATCTTTGTCAATGGCATGCATTACTCGGAGAAGCCCAAATGACTTCACACGTGGTGCTGTCAGAAAACACCGAAAGCTACCTAGTCTTTCTACTCATGCGTTTTGCTAAAGAGCACGCGCTGAGTGAATCCATCCTGGCCCTTGATTTTTTAGAGTCTGAACAAGGCACGCCTACTCAACAACGCATCGATAAACTCCAAGAAATTGGTGATAAAAGCTTATTATTTTGCGGCTTATTTCCCGGCATGGCCAACAAACGTCATGTGAGCTTGAGTTATTTTTCCGAGATGGGCCAACACGCTTATTTTAGTGTGTCTCGAGATTTTTCTCACCCCCATGCTTTGCTCTTTGCCGAGCTGAGCGAGCGGTTTTTGTCGTTGCAGCAGGTGTTGCAACGATTGGCTAAATGAATTTGATCTATTTCAACATGCGGTTCAATATTAATATAATCTAACTTTATTTTAACCAAAAATGCCGGCGCTCGCTGAGATGAAGCTAATACTTGTAGGACTTACGCAAAACACTACTTATGAGGACTACGTCATCCCGAGAGAAGCGAGGGATCCCCTCGTAGTTGCAGGGGATCCCTCGCTTCTCTCGGGATGACGTACGCGTTTTGCGTAAGCCCTAACTTGATATTTTAACAAAAAAAACACCATACTTAATGACTGTTGAATCATTTTGATATTCATATGCCATTTCCAAATGCAAAGATAAATGGGACTATAACAGACGCGAAAGGTCTTTTTGATGCATACCGCAAAGCCTATCCTCTTGTATCTGGCGTTTTGAAAATTTCAAAACCGAAGAGAAGTAAAAAATGGAACGAGAAGCTACATAAATCTGTGACGATCGAGAGGACCGCGTCGGAGAAGCGTAGCCGATTGATTGATGAAAAGGGGGTGGTCCTTGGTTATCCGGTTATTATAAATGGGAAGATTTCAATAGTTGCAACCCTCCCAAAGGACAATCTTAAAGACCCATTTATCTCTAGCTCATATACAGATGATGGCAAAGGACGTCAATTTAGTAGTCTTGACAAATTAGGGGAAGGTGCTTTTGGACGTGTTAAAAAGTCTTCGATACTGACAGACGATCCTAGTCCAGAAACCGGCGTCTGTACGAAAATACAAGACATCCTCGATACGGATCCAAAGAAGAAACAAAAAATAGAAATGATCCATCAAGAACATGCTTTATTTAAAGCACACGATCAGACTGTCGGTGAGCTGATTATAAGAAAAAGTGGGAATAAAACCAAATATGTTATTCCACTCAAAAATTTAGGTACATCTTTAGATAAGCATCGTGGGCGCGATCCTTCTACAAAACTCAACATAGGCATTGGGCTTTTCCTCGAAGTCAAACGATTTCATGAAACCAAAGTTAATAATAAGCAATATGCTCGCTCTTCAACAGAGCCGAATACAATAAGCTGCCAAATGACTTAAGGAGGGTTCTTGACACAAGGAATATTCAGCGATTTCTAGCTCAAGATCTAAATGAAAACGACTTTGCTAATGCACTCCTTATTTATCAATTAACAGGGGACTTTAAGGTAAGTAATATTGAATTCCTCAACAATCCAAAGACTCACAATCAGGCTCAGACTAAATTAGAGTATCTGCGTAATAATACAGACCTCAAAGACCTCAAAGAGTATCTCAACCAACAGATAAGCAGACTTGATGTGGATAGGCCGGGACTTTTCAACAATGCTGAGAAAACCAAAACTAAACTTAATGGATTTCAAGCTCAGCTTAAACTCATTAACACCTATTTAGACATAAGCTCTGATATTCCATTGACTCCAAATACAATCGAGAACTTAAAATCCAAAATTCGAACAACTGCCGCAATGAAGCGAGGCCCCTCGGACCCTATTTCTAGCAAAGAATTCAATAAACTGTTTCCAGTGATGGCCCCCTCCTCTCCAGCAATCGGGCGTAATCCTTCAACCTCAAGGACGACTTCTCCCAACACAGGACCTATTTTAAGTATGCAACCTAACTCCAGCACAACAGCCGCTAAAAGCCAACAGAGTAATGTTGTAACTACTCTAGAAAATTACAATAAGGGTATTGCTTTACGTGACTCACAGAGGCCAGAGAGTACCGATACTGCTACACGGAATGCCCAACCTAAAAGATAATAAGATTCGCAACACCTCACAAAATATAAGAATGTAGCGTATAGTGAGATAACTCAACACCTGATTACCCTTTCATGGCAAAACTCTACTTCTACTTTTCAGCAATGAACGCCGGGAAAAGCACGGTGTTACTGCAATCGAGTTATAACTACCGTGAAAAAGGCATGCAAACCTTGTTATTTACCCCAGCCTTAGACACCCGCGTCCAACAAGGCGTCATTCATTCGCGCATTGGGCTTTCTGAAGCCGCCTCTGTCTTTAGTGCAACGGACGATCTCTATCGGTGGGTGAAAGAGCAACCCACTCCATATGCATGTATCCTCATTGATGAGGCACAATTTTTAACACGAGATCAAGTCTATCAACTAACAGACATCACTGATCAATTGAACATTCCCGTCTTAGCCTATGGCTTACGAACTGACTTCAGAGGCGAATTATTTGCGGGCAGTCAATATTTGTTGGCCTGGGCTGATGAATTAGTAGAAATTAAAACCATCTGCCACTGTGGGCGAAAAGCCACCATGATCTTACGGATCAATGAACAAGGTGAAGTGCTGTCTGAAGGGGCTCAAGTTTTAATTGGCGGAAATGATCGTTACGTTTCAACTTGTCGAAAACATTTTAAGCAAAGAGAAACGACGTGATCACAATCAAGTAGGGTGGGCAAAGGAGCCAGGCAATAGGCCCACTAAGTGCTAGAAACCACCAGCGACGTGCCCACCGGTGGCTCAGAGTGGTGGTGGGCACGTCGCCTGATGGTTCTTACTAACCGGAAGATACCCCATTAGGCTCCTTTGTCCACCCTACGTCGACTACGATGTGCATGGTGTGTTAGAAATAAAATCATTAGCGTTGAGTATGTACCCAACTTAACCAACCAGAAACTTCGCCATACCTTGTCCCATAAGCTAAACCACTTTCCTCCTTTGACCCCACTTATCAGGGCTGCCAACATCCGCTCCGTCCATACCACGGTTTCAACCTTGCCTCTCATAAAGAGGGTCTCAGTCTCTGATTCTTGTTTAGCTTCTAGCACTTACGAATCTCCAATTACTTGTTACCTTCAATTTTAGAGTTTATGGCTTACTCTGGAGTGGTCTTGCACCACTCTGATGTTACGCCCTCACGGGCGCAGGCACGTAAGGGCAGAACTGTGTTTGTCCAAAGTCCAGTACCCATACATACCCGTTTATTTCGGGCTTGCTTCTTTTCTTTATCCCAGTAGGACTGGGTCTCATACACGTATGTTGCGCCTGTGTTTTTATTTACAACATTAATTCTGCACGACATCACTCTCGACTTTAGCCAATTTTAATCACTATACCCTAGATTCCGTTCGCCCTGAGGAGGCGCGCTTTCGATCTTAGTCGTTATGCACTGAAGCTCAACGCGCCGTCTCGAAGGGTTAGCTCTGTACAACCTGTTAACACAGTA
>JAPLRL010000057.1:0-79580 GCA_026399205.1 Gammaproteobacteria bacterium | reverse complement strand
ATATCGGGTTATGCTTACCGATGAAGTTAGATGCAACACCCTTCGAGACGGCGCGTTAAGCTTCAGTGCCATTGATTTAGATAGAGTATGCGCCTCCTCAGGGCGAACGGACATTGGAGCGGAAAATGGCTAAAGTCCAGATCACTATCCTCCATGAAGCATAGGTTTAATTATTCATGGTAAAAATCAACATAAAAATACAGTAACCGCATGATATTTAATTGTTTTTATAGGCCTAGGTATATTTTTTCACAGGAATTGAGGGTGCTTCGGCGTTCAGGGGGGGTTGAGAAAATGAAATGTCAACAGACCCTACTGTCTCATTTTTGGGGTCCACTACTATGATGTGTAATCACCAATGCTTCATTCTGGCCTTCAACCAACTTTAGATATTTACTGGTATGCTGAATAAACTCTCGTTTGCCTACTGTTTTGACCACACTCATGTTTTTACCTTTTGTAGCTTCTAATGTAGCTACTTTAAGTGTGGAGGAGTCTCTTAATGCTGTCAATCACGTAATAACTCCGGAAATCATGAATGATTGCAGTATGTCATTTTATGAAAATATGATACAGCGCGATATATACTCAACGCTAATGAGTTTTAGGATTTTATGCTATCGATTTTTCCGCCCATGGCTTCCAAAAAGATTTGCAATAGAACAGACTATTACGCATCTTTTTGGAAGCCATGTACAAAAAAATCGAGTCGCCTAAAAAACCGAAAACTCATTAGCGTTGAGTATAGCAAATATATTACCGCATCATCACCCCATTCAAGCATCGACCAGTTTCGGCATGTCGACCCAACTTAGCTGAAGACGCTTTATCCTCGATATCCACCGTGCTAGGTAAACTGACTAATTCTTCCGGTAATGGCTTGCCGCTTTGCTGCGCGATACGTCTTGCTAGGCGATCTGCCCTAACATATAGTCTTGCACTAAAAAACGACTGATTCTCGTAATGACGGATGGGTAAAAGCGGATCTTGTGTTTCTATGGCCTCAGCTTTAACACGACGCCATTCGGTTTTAGAAAAGGTATCGACACTTTGAGAGACATCGACTTGAAACCCAATGAATCGGCTATACTTCTGTAACAGTGCGGGCATATTCAAAATGGCTTTTGGCTGCCCTTTCTTATCTTTTTTGTAACTCACCACCGTTTTCTCATCAAAAGCTTCACCAAAGGCTGCGGCTAACGCACTCAGAGGTTGGTTACCGATACTATAGGAGCCCGCCCCTAAACCTGGCCCTAATTTCACCGTGATTTCTTGAGGTGAAATCCCTGCCTTTAAAAAATGCTCTAATAAATACTGGATAATCTCTTGACTCATACAACGCCAGGCCCCAACCAAAATGCCAATCGCCCCTTCTGCTTCAAAAATAACTGCATGTGCATCACCAGAGCGGTTTAACAAGGGAATGTTTTTCAAGGTGGTAAACAGGCCATCACCTTGAATCACCACACGGCCACCTTGATCGCGTGTTAAATCAGGATTAGTCAATAACGCATCATCCACCACACAGATACCTTTCCCGTATTGACTCTCTAACATCACCCCAGCATGGGCGCATGTCTTAAATTGTTCTGCAATAATTGCGGTGGTGTTTTCTAGCGCATTAACTTGCTCCGACGCATCATCGGTTCGCGTTGCGGGTGGCAAAAAGACATTGCCTTTTCCAAAACACCATTCTTTTTTGGGGTCTGAACGCGATAAACCTTGTTGGCGGGAACCGAAGAAGGATAAGACGGTGACGGGCATTTTCATGGTTAGTGCTCTGTAGTGGGCTTGATTTTCGAATTATACGCTTAAAGTTCGAATTGTAAACACAGCGTATCATGACAACACGTCATCCCGTACGTAGTGAGGGATCTCCACCTGGTAGCAGGAGATCCCTCACTACGTACGGGATGACGTGTACCATCCCCCGCCCAGTGCTTGAAATAACGCGGCGGTATCATTCAGGCGGTTGGTTTGATTATTCACTAAATTGATTTGTGCTTGTTGATACCCAAGCTCGGCTTGTAGCACATATAGATCCCCCGCCGCACCCAACTGCCTTTTTTGTTTAGCCACTAACCAGCCTTTTTTTGCAGCCTGCTGTTGTAACAAGGCACTTTGCAAAGCAACTGCATCGAATTGAATGGCTTTTAAAGTATCTGCAACCTGTTGAAACGCGGCCAACACCACTTGTCGATATTGTGCCGTGGTTAATTCATAGGTGTGCTCAGCGGCACGTTGTTGATGCAGCAACATCCCTCCGTTAAATAATGTCGTCAACAGATTCGCACCAATTCCCCAAAACCCACTCTGCCCCACAGGAAACGGGGGCAAGAAAAAAGGAATACTGGCAGCAGCAAAATCAACCGGGGCAAAACCCGTGGTGCCAGACAGCGTTAAATTCGGTAGGCGATTAGCGATGGCAACACCAATCGCTGCGCTGGCTGCATGCATCTGCGCTTCTGCTGCGCGAATATCTGGACGTTGCGCCACTAAGCGACTGGGTAAACTCACCGGTAACGCTCGTGGGAGCGTTAACGCCTCTAACGTCCACGCACGCTGGGTTCCATCGCCAGGAAAACGTCCGGAAAGGACCGCAAGCAGGTGCGCTTGCTGTGCTATAGCTTGCTGTAAAGGAGGAAGCGCCGCTTGGGCCTGTGCCAATATCGTCATCTGGGCCAAAACCGCCTCTTCACCCACCTGGCCTAAAGCGCGTTGTTGTCGCACCATTTTCAATAAGGCCGTCGCCAAAGTAACGGTTCTTTGGGTCGCAGTCAGTTGTGCTCGCAAGGACGCTTCACGAATCACCGCCAGAACCGCTTGTGAGGTCAACGTCAACGACACCGCTTCACGTTGAAAATAAGCCGTTTCTTCTTGCGCTGCCGCAGATTCAACCCGACGCCGCGTCATCCCAAACACATCTGGCATATAAGAAATATTCAAACTGGCAAGATTTAACGTATAAAGATAAGCATTCGATGCCAAATTACTGGCATACGTTCCTGGGGTCAATTGCCGCGTGGGCGAATAATTCACCCCGACCAAAGGAAAAAAAGCCGCCTGTTGCACCAAAGTATTTTCATGCGCTACTTTCAACGCGGCACTGGCCGCTTCGATATCTGGATTGTGTTGCAAGACTTCAGTAATCAATTGATTCAGCTCTTTCGAGTGAAATACCGACCACCAGCGTTTGGGAATGGTTTTTGCTGGCTCAAAAAATTGCTTTTTCCCATCTAGGGTTGCTGCAGAGGCGGTCGAATGAGGTAGGGGGGCTGCGGTATAGCGGCGTACGGTGGGTTTGGCGGGGGCGTGGAAGGTTGGGCCTACAGCGCAGCTGGTGATGATGCACGTACTGAGCGCGCCAATTAAACCCCGAGTGCACGTCATCCCGAGCGAGGCGAGGGATCTCCCGCTACCTGGTGGAGATCCCTCGCTTCGCTCGGGATGACGTGAGCTTAGGGGATGACGTGAGCTTAGGGGATGACGTAGGCTTAGGGGATGACGCAGGCTTAGGGGATGACCTAGGCTTAGGGGATGACGTAGGCTTAGGGTGCAACTTTTCTTTATCACCGTTTCACCCTCTTCTGTTGCCATTTGTGCAGATTGTCCTCAACCAAATAATACAATGCAGGCAATAATATTAAGGTCAGCGCAGTCGCTGTGATAAGCCCACCGATGATCACCGTTGCCAAGGGGCGTTGCACATCACTCCCTAAGCCATGATTCAGGGCTGCGGGCACCATCCCCACTGCGGCAACCGTTGCCGTCATCAATACGGGTCGTAGCCGCTCTCTTGCCCCATTAATAATATCCTTCTTTAACGTCGAATGGTGCTCTGTGCGCCAACGATTTAAATTTGAGATCATGATAATGGCATTGAGCACCACGACCCCAAATAAGGCGATAAATCCCACCGCACTTGAGACGTTTAATGTCATGCCACGTAACAATAACGCACCCAACCCACCGACAAGGGCTAAGGGCACCGATAATAAAATTAAGCTGGGATGACGTAAATTGCCAAATTGATAAAATAACAACACGAACATCAATCCCAATAACATCGGGATAATCACCGCCAACCGCGCCTGTGCTCGTTGTGCATTTTCTAGCTGCCCCCCCCAAACCACTTCATAATCAAGATGATTATAATAAACCTTTTGCGCTATTTTCTTCTTAGATTCATCGATGAAAGAAACCAAATCGCGGCCACGGACATTCATCCGAACCAACAATTGACGACGCATCCCTTCATGGGTAATCGTTGTTGGTCCTTGATCAAAATGAATGTTTGCTACTTGTGCTAAAGTAATTTGTGCGCCATTTTCTGTTTTCAACAAGATTCCGCCAATCTCTTGTGGATTATTCCGCGTCTCTGGCGGGAAACGCACGCTGACATCATAACTCCGTTCTTCAATATAAATTTGGGTCACCGCTGTCCCCGCCAACCCGGTTTGAATCATGTCCATCACATCTGCCATTTTTATGCCATAGCGAGCAATCGCTTTTCTATCCACATCAATGCGTAATTCTGTCAAAGGAGGCTCTTGATCAATAATCACATCCTCTGCACCACGCACTGTTTTTAAAGTGTGAACAATCGATGAAGCAATTTTGCGTGCGCCAACCAAATCGTGCCCATACACCTTCACCACCAAATCACTGTGCGCCCCTGCCACTTTATCTAAGACCCCATCCACCATAGGCTGCGTAAACGACACATGAATACCCGGAATGTTCGCATAACTTGCGGCAAGTTGTTTGATTAAGACTTGTTTATTCATGCCTGAGGGCCAAGAGGCATAAGGTTTGAGGGTAATCGCACATTCCGCATGCGAAAAGGTGTAGGGATCAGTCCCATCTTCATTGCGACCCAACTGAGCAACAATGTGCTTCACTTCCGGAAATTTAAGCGTGGCCTCTTGTAATTGAACCACCATTTTATCGGCTTTCAAAAAAGAAATGCCGGGTGGGAGCACCACCTGCAACCAAATGGACCCTTCATCCAAGTAGGGTAAAAAATCTCGTCCAATCTGTGTGCCTAATCCAATCACCACCATCAAGGTCACCACGTACGCCACAATCACCCCGCGTGTTTGCCCAATCAATGACCCAAGTAACCGCTCATATCGTGGGGTGAGCCATAGCAATAATCGATTTTTAAACCCATGAACGGGTTTGCGATAAGCCCAATAGGCTAATCCTGGTGTCAAGGTCAAGGCAACCGCCAAGGCCCCAAGCAATGCAAAATTCACCGCAAACGCCATCGGTGCAAACAATTTATATTCAATTTGTTGAAAAGAAAAAAGAATGGAATACGCGGTGATGATCACCAAAATCCCAAAAAAAATGGGTTGTGTGACTTGCAAGGTGGATTTCAACAATTCGCTTTCGGTTAACACCCAATCTTCATGCAATTCTCGTCGCCGGATAATATTTTCTACGACCACCACCGCACCATCTACAATAATGCCAAAATCAATGGCGCCAAGCGACAATAAATTAGCTGAAATGCCGAACATATACATCAAAGAAAACGCGCTCAACAATGCCAGTGGAATCGTAATGCCCACAATCAGTGCGGCACGAATGCTTCCCAAAAATAGCATCAAGACCACCGTCACCAAGGTCATGCCATAAAACAACGTATCACTCACGGTATGTACCGTGGCATCCACCAAGTTACTTCGATCGAGATAAGGTCTGATGGTCACGCCATTCGGCAAAACATGATGATTTAACTCATCAACAACGGCATGTACCTCTTTTAATACCCTAGAGGGATTATCCCCTTTTAACATTTGCACAATGCCTTCAATAGCTTCGGGTTTCCCGTCCCTAAGGACAAAACCATGCCGTTCTTTGTGCCCCACTGACACTGTTCCTAAATCTTTCACATAAACCGGCACCCCATAAGATTGAGTCACCTCAATATGTTCAAAATCAGCTAACTGATGAATGAGACCCACACCTCTAATCACCAGCCCTTGTTCTCCATGCAATAAAATCCCGCCACCTGCGCTGGCATTATTCTCAGTAATCGCTTGCTCGATTTGCTTAAAAGAAAGATGATATTTTGCGAGCTTAAGCGGATTTAATTCCAGGGAAAATTGCGCAACATACCCACCAAAATTGGTCACCTCAATCACGCCATGGACTTGTTTCATCCGCGGAATAACCGTCCAAAATTGCAACTCTGATAGCTCGGGTAGGGTATAGTTTTTTGAATCCAGGGTATAACGATAAATTTCACCAATCGGAGAAGTCAATGGATCTAGCCCCGGTTGTGCACCATAGGGCAACGTTGCTTGATCAATCCGCTCAAGCAAGCGTTCTCGCGACCAATAACTATCGATGCCATCTTGAAAAACCACCGTAATCAAAGACAGTCCAAACGTACTGCGTGAACGCATCACACTCAAGCCTGGTGTGCCTGTAATGAGTCGCTCTAATGGAATGGTGATTTGCTGCTCCACCTCTGCAGCAGCTAGCCCAGTCACTTGGGTAATCACTTGAGAGGTAACGGGTGCAATATCAGGGTAAGCTTCTAGCGGGAGCTGTGTCCAACAGTAGCACCCGAATAGGGACAACAACAAAAAAACAAGTGCTACAATACCACGACGATTAAAGCAAAGAGTCACAAAAGCTTCAATCATTCAACACCACCCCACCTGCGACCACCACCCGTTCATTCGGCTGTAATCCTGACAAAATTTCAACCTCTGAATCCAGCTGCGGACCCAACTGCACGAGGCGGGTTTCAAAATGCCAAGGGGTTTTTTCAACAAACACAATGCTGTCAAAGCCACGTTGAATCACCGCATTCAAAGGCAGAACCAAGCGCTCTTGCGCAGGGCTCATCAACACGGCCTTCGCAAACATATTGGGTTTCAAATGTATCTTGCGATTATCAAGCACAGACATGATCCCAAAGGTCCGCGTACTGTCATCTAAAATAGGATGAATGCGGCCCACGGTAGTGTGATAACGAGACGGCAGTGCATCAAATGAAATCGTCATGTGTTGCCCCACGTAAACCCTAGATAAATCGCTCTCTTGGGCACTGGCCATCACATACACTTTTGATAAATCTGCAACACTCATGAGCTGCGCCGTAGGATCATTCCAATACGTCCCAACCCCTGCATTGACCTCTAAGACATAACCAGAAATCGGTGAACGCACGATGAGCCGGCCGCTACCATCAAAATCTTCTTTGTTCACCCGCAATATTTTCAATTTGGCATGAGCCCTTGTCCACTCACTCCAGGCTTGGTCGTAATCAGACTGTGCTTGTTCTAGATCTTGTTCTGCGCCAATATGTGCTGCAAACAATTTTTTCTGTCGGACTAATCCGGTTTTAGTCAATGTCAATGCAGCCTCAGCTCGCCGCATCTCATTAATGGATTGAGCCAAATCAGGCGAACTGATGGCCAGCAAGACCTCCCCTTTGTCCACTGCTTCACCGGCTTGTTTATTGACCTGAACCACACGACCTAAAACAGGAGGATAGAGCAACACCAATTTTGCTGGCATCGCTTGAATCACCGCAGGTAACGTAAATGGAATGGATACTTTTCTCTTAACAACCGGTTGAATTTGAATGGCTTGCCGATAGGGTGACCCTGGTGGCACCGTGATGTACTTCCCATCATGGACCAAAGAAACCAAGGGATGGTGTTTATAGAAAACACCCCCCGTACAAAGCCATATCACCAGCCATAGAATAATCGCAGGCACGACGTATTTTAAAACCTTAGGCGATTTTAGGCTTTTGCTGATAACCATCCACATCCCTATTTGTATGACTATCCTATCAATAGGGATGAGTATACCGTCAGTCCACAGTCATTGCGAGCGATTGTAGGGTTATTGCTGGGTCCATTTCATTACGACTTCGCTCGAACCATATCATCACGTCTTATTCCCAACATCTACCAACTTAGCAGGCACTACCGTCGACACGCTGTGCTTATACACAATTTGTGTCAACGTGCTTTTTAACAGGATGATATCATCATCAAAATTATCAATGACCCCATGGAGCTTCACGCCGTTCACTAAAAAAATGGACACCGGCACTTGTGAGGCTTGTAGTTCTTGCAAAAATACATCTTGTAAGCCTTTTGACGCAGACATGTTCTGCCTCCTTTTTATCATTGTTTTGGGCTTACTTTGTTATTCGGCAGTTGCAAAAAAAACTTTAATTCACGAAAACCGATAGGTAGAGATCGCATAAAGATACGGCCAATTTTTACCAGTCACCCATAATTCATTGTGTTTTTTATCATAAGCAATGCCATTTAACACGCATCTTGTAATGAGACAATCGGGATTTACATAGTTACTGATGGGGGATAGCCCTTTCAAGTTGATCCAGCCTTGTATATGTCCATCTACAGGCGAAATGATCGCAATGAGATCGGTTTCAAAAATATTGGCGTATATTTTTCCATTGATGTAGGCCAATTCGTTAAGATGAGGAATATTTATATTTTTATCATGAGCGACGATATAATGGCTCATCGTCAATGTGGTTGGATTCAAAAAAATCAAAGCTGCCGTTCCATTGCTCATGATTAATTCATGTTTATCATGCGTTAATCCCCAACCGGTAAATGGCGATTGCAGGGTTTTTTCTAAATTAAAATTGCTTTTGTTATAAATAAATATGAGATTGCTCTGGTAAGTTAATTGATAAAGATGGTTTTTAAAAATAGTCATCCCTTCGCCAAAATAGTCTGCGGGTAGCTGATGTTCAAGTAAGACCTTGCCGGTGTCTTTTTCAATTCGGCGTAAATGCGATTTTTTATAGAGACCATCGCTTTCATATACATACCCACCATTGATCTCTAAGCCTTGCGTAAAGCTTTTGACATCATGTGGGGAACGTTTAACGATGGTATAGCGATAAATAGGGGCCTCCGTATGTTTAAGAAGCCTGTCCCCATCGATGGCTTGAACATTATCTAGTGAAATGGAGGGCTTCATCGAGGCAATGATGAAAGCAAGCGACCCTATGATCAGGGTCATCAATACGCCGATTATGCCGCGTCTTTGCATGGATCGTTCCTTGATTCCATTAGGCTTTAAATATTAAATGAAAGACATATTAAGTACAACTCAATGGTTGATCCCACCTCTCACTCAGATTAAACTGCCCCACTCAAGCTCCACTCGGAATAAATCATGAACATCAGTGTATTTGACTTGTTTTCAATAGGAATTGGCCCTTCTAGTTCCCATACCGTGGGCCCGATGTATGCTGCTAATGCATTTTTAGAGCGCCTCCATGCTTTGGGGCGGTTTAATCAAGTGGTGCGCGTTAAAGTTGAATTATATGGCTCATTGGCACTGACAGGAAAAGGGCATGGCACCGATCAGGCTATTTTAAATGGGCTGGAAGGAAAAACCCCAGAGACGGTTGATCCGGCCACCATGCTGCCGCGTATGCACACGATTTTAAAAACCAATCAACTCTTGTTAGATGGACGTCAATCGATTGCGTTTCATGCACAAACTGATTTTCCTTTTTATCAAAAAGAAGTGCTGCCTAAACACACCAATGGGATGCGGTTTAGTGCTTATGATGATGAGCAACAGATGATTGCGAGTCAAGTCTACTACTCGGTGGGTGGTGGGTTTATTGTGACAGAAGAAGAGTATGATCGGCCAAAACCAGAAGCATCACCGCCGCCTTATCAGATTGAATCGGCTGATCAGTTGCTCATGCTTTGTAAGACACATCATCTTACAATTGAAGAACTGATGATGAAAAACGAGTGCCATTGGCGCTCAGAAAAAGAGGTGAGACAAGGTATTTTAGCCATTGCAGACATCATGCTTAATTGTATTGAGAGCGGATGTCACCACCCCGGGATTTTACCAGGCGGCTTAAACGTTAAGCGTCGAGCGCCAGAATTATTTGAAAAACTCATGCACCAAAAAAAAGGGATTCCTAGTGTGTTTGAACATGCGGACATTATGAATCGACTAAATTTATATGCCATGGCCGTGAATGAAGAAAATGCAGCCGGTGGGCGAGTGGTGACTGCGCCAACCAATGGTGCTGCAGGGATTATTCCGGCTGTTTTAAAATACTATCAAGAAGCACATCAACGACCAGATCCAAGCGACGTGGTGACTTATTTTCTCACCGCGACCGCGATTGGGATTTTATATAAAAAAGGCGCGTCGATTTCTGGTGCAGAAGTCGGGTGCCAAGGTGAAGTAGGTGTTGCGTCATCTATGGCGGCTGCAGGGATTACGGCCGTACTGGGCGGCAGTGTTGAACAAATTGAAAATGCTGCAGAAATTGCCATGGAGCACCATTTAGGCATGACCTGCGATCCAGTCATGGGCCTCGTACAAATTCCCTGTATTGAAAGAAATGCCATGGGTGCTGTCAAAGCGGTGAACGCATCACGTTTGGCCCTGATGGGAGATGGTTCTCACCAGATTTCCCTCGATAAAGTGATTCGCACCATGAAGCAAACAGGAAAAGACATGATGACCATTTATAAAGAAACCTCTTTAGGTGGCTTAGCCGTCAATTTACCGGAGTGTTAAGATGACTCGACTATTATTTTGTGACAAATTACAACGCGAAGCGCCAGGGTTAACAACCCCCCCTTTTCCCGGGCCAATGGGTGAAAAAATTTACCAACATATTTCTCAAGAAGCCTGGAATTTGTGGATTAAACAGCAAACCATTTTGATTAACGAAAATCGGTTAAGTACGCTTGAGCCTAGTGCTCGACAATATCTTCGTGAAGAAATGGAGAAGTTTTTATTTGGGGTGTAGTCAGAAAAACGTAGGGTGGACAAAGGAGCCCCATGATGAGCTTGCAGAATACTGCACTCTTTCGGGCGACGTGTCCACCACTACTCGTGGCCGTTCGAGCACTTCAGACGGTCCGAGTGACCGGTGGACACGTCGCCTTTTAGTTTCTGCCAACCGATAACATTTGCGTTAGGCTCCTTTGTCCACCCTACAGTTTCCCTAACACCGCCATTAATTCCTCTAACTTCTTCTCATTCTCATAATGAATCACCACCTTACCCACCCCCTCAAGCTGGCCTGGCTTAATTTCGACTTTGGTTTTTAATGAGGTGATCAGGTGCTGCTGATAAGCTTGAACCGATAATAATTTTTCCTGAGAAGGCGCGTCAGGAAAAGCCACTGGCGATTTGATGCGGTTGACCAATTGTTCCGTAGCGCGAACAGAAAGTTTGCGATCCATCACGGTTTGTGCGGCCTTCAATTGCTCAGTTTCATCTAACATCAAGAGCGCGCGAGCGTGGCCCATTTCTAACTCACCCTCTTCAAGAAAGCTTTGTACATCGGGTGATAAGCTTAATAAACGTAAAATATTAGTCACTGCAGATCGCGATTTGCTTAATACCGTAGCGACTTGTTGATGAGTCATGGCGTGAGTCTCCATCAACTGCGCCATGCCTCTTGCCTGCTCTAATACGTTCAAATCTTCGCGTTGTAAGTTTTCGACTAAGGCGATGATTCTGGCGTCCTCGTCGGTCACCACTTTACAAAACACGGGCACTTCGGTTAACCCGGCCAATTGACTCGCACGCCAACGCCGCTCCCCTGCTAAAATTTCAAAGCGTCCCGCAGCATTTCTGCGCACGACCAAGGGTTGCAAAACGCCTTGCTGCCGAATGGACTGCGCCAACTCTTGTAAGCTCGCTTCATCAAAGTGTTTTCTGGGTTGAAATGAGCCTGGTAACAACTCATGAATGCCGACGGTTTGTATCGATTGGGGCACTGCCTCAAGCGTTCCTTGAGTCCCAGCCCCTAATAATGCTGATAAATTTTTACCTAGTCCCCCTGGGCGTTTCACGCTCATGTCTATCCTCATTCCATTGTCACGGTTTGTTGATTTAAAATTTCTGATCCTAAGACCATATAGCCTGCAGATCCTGATGATGTGCGATCATAATGTAACACGGGTTTGCCATAACTGGGTGCTTCGGCTAGACGAACATTACGCGGAATCACGGTGCGATACACTTTGTCGCCAAAATAAGTCAGCAATTGTTTGGAAACCTCTGAACATAAGCGACTACGTACATCATACATGGTCCGTAACACGCCTTCGACGGTCAGTCTGGCATTCACCGATTGCGCCACTTGCTCAATCGTCGACATTAAATCAGCCAAGCCCTCTAATGCAAAATATTCACACTGCATGGGAATCAACACCGAGTCTGTCGCGACTAAGGCATTGAGCGTCAAAGTATTCAATGACGGTGGGCAGTCAATTAACACAAAATCATAGGTGTGTTTTAATGAAGATAAAGCGTTCAGCAGGACTCTTTCGCGTTCTGGCACGGACACTAACCCCACCTCAGCAACGGTTAAATCAGCGTTACCTGGCAAAAGATCGTAGCCAAAAGACGTGTTTAAAATGGCGTCTGCCACTGAGCATTGCTGCATCAAGACATCATTACAACTGAGCGCCAACTCATGTTTATCGACACCCGATCCCATCGTGGCATTACCTTGGGGATCCATGTCAATCAATAAGACCCGTTGCTGATAATACGCTAAAGAAGCAGCCACGTTGATGGCTGTCGTGGTTTTTCCAACCCCGCCTTTTTGATTTGCCACTGCGATGATTTTTGACATGTTTTTTGCTCCTTAACTCTCATTACCATCCATCATCGTCCTCGCCGAACTTGTAGGGTGGACAAAGGAGCCCTACGTCGAGTCTGCCAGTTACTGAAAACCTTCGGGCGACGTGTCCACCGGTGGCTCGGAGCTACCGGTGGGCACGTCGCCCTAAAGTTCCCAGTAAGCGGTTGGCGTGGAGTTTGGCTCCTTTGTCCACCCTACAAACTTCCTACAGTCTTTGACACACAAACGACACAACGCTCTGAATCCAATCCTGGAACCTCGTAAGAGTGTACCGTATAAGGATGCCTTAACCCAACTAACTCATCATGGGGTATTTTTCCTTTCATCGCCACCCATTGACCCGTCAAGGCCAGCAACTGCGACGTCCAGCGAATCATTTGTTGCAGCTCACTAAAGGCCCTTGAGATAACCACATCAAATGGCACATCCACTTGATACTCCTCTACCCGGGCTTGCACTATCTCTACATTACTTAGCTTTAACTCACGCTTAACCGCATCTAAAAACCGTGTTTTTTTCCCTGAGCTATCTAACAAAACAAAGCTGCGTTCAGGAAAATAAATCGCCAGCGGAATCCCCGGGCAACCCGCACCCGACCCTACATCTAAAATCCGCTCACCTTCTATAAAAGGGATCACCGCCAACGCATCGATAACATGTTTGGTCACGCGCTCTTCTGCTTGACGAATGGCTGTTAAATTATACGCTTGATTCCACTTGCTAAGCAAAGCAAGATAAGCCAAAAAAGGAGCCGGATCGGTCGAAATGTCCAATGCATCCAGCCCTTTTATCAGGGTTGTCTCTACCGTTTGAGGTTGCATAACGCTATCACTTTTTTAAATGAACCAATAACAATGACAACGCAGCAGGGGTGACCCCAGAAATACGTCCCGCTTGACCCAAGGTCGCTGGGCGAACTTTTATGAGTTTTTGCTTCACTTCTGCCGATAAGCCTGAAATAGTTGAATAATCAAATGCTTCTGGCACCAGGGTTTGCTCAAATTTTTGTAATCGGTCAATGTCGAGTTGTTGTCTATCAATATACCCTTGATATTTAGTCTGAATCGCGACTTGATCGGCTAGAGTTTCGTCTAAACAAGGCAAGTCCAGCTCAGCCACCGCTTGCAAATCAGCATACAACACCTCTGGTCGTTTCAACACATCACAAGCGCGGGTATCATGCTGCAACGGGCTTGATAAGACTGCAGATAACACTTCATTATGTGAGGTCCTGACCCAAGATTGTTTCAGTTGGTTCATGGACGCGTCAATGGCCTGCTGCTTCTTATCAAACGCTTGCCAACGCGCGTCCCGCACTAACCCCAATTGGTAGCCTCGTTCGGTTAAGCGTAAATCGGCATTGTCTTCACGCAGTAACAAGCGATATTCTGCTCGAGATGTAAACATACGATAAGGCTCTAGGGTGCCCTTGGTGATGAGATCGTCAATCAATACGCCAATGTATGCTTCATCCCGCCGTAAGGTCCACAGTGGCTGTTCTTGGGCCAAACGCGCGGCGTTAAAGCCAGCCATGAGTCCTTGTGCGGCGGCTTCTTCATATCCTGTGGTCCCATTGATTTGACCGGCAAAAAATAAATTGGCAATGGGCTTAGTTTGCAAATAAGCAGTCAACCCACGTGGATCAAAATAATCATATTCAATGGCGTAGCCTGGACGAGTGAGCTGCGCTGATTCAAACCCTATCATGGAACGCACAAATTCGACTTGCACTTCAATTGGCAAACTCGTTGAAATCCCGTTGGGATAAATTTCATGGGTGGTGAGACCTTCGGGTTCGACAAAAATTTGATGTGAGGTTTTATCCGCAAAGCGCACCACTTTGTCTTCAATCGACGGACAATAACGCGGTCCAATGCCTTCAATGACGCCGGCATACATCGGAGACGAGTGTAGATTAGCGCGAATAATATCATGGGTTTTTTCAGTGGTATGTGTAATATAGCAAGGCACTTGTTGCGGATGATCGGACCGTTTCCCAAGATAAGAAAAAACGGGTCTAGGCTCATCGCCAGGTTGAGCCAGCATTTTTGAATAATCAAGACTACGCCCATCAACACGCGGTGGCGTGCCGGTTTTTAAGCGCCCCACAGGCAAGCCTAAATCACGCAAACAATCTGATAATGCCACAGCAGGTGGGTCCCCTGCTCTGCCGCCTGAGCGGGTTTTCATGCCAACATGAATTTTGCCTGCTAAAAACGTACCTACGGTTAACACTAATGATTTTGCGCGAAAGGTTAAACCAAGCTCCGTCACTACCCCAACTGCACGGTCTCCTTCAATCAACACTCGCTCAACCGCTTGTTGAAACAAGGTTAAATGAGGCGTCGTTTGTAACACCTGACGAATGGCTTGGCGATAAAGTACGCGGTCAGCCTGCGCACGCGTTGCCCGCACAGCCGGACCTTTAGAGCGGTTCAACATGCGAAATTGAATGCCGGCTTGATCGGCAGCTAAGGCCATCACACCATCGAGCGCATCAATTTCTTTCACCAAATGCCCTTTGCCAATCCCGCCAATCGCCGGATTACAAGACATTTGTCCGAGCACATCCAAATTATGCGTTAATAATAAGGTTTCTGCACCCAAACGGGCAGCCGCTAAAGCCGCTTCTGTACCCGCGTGCCCTGCACCCACCACGATGACATCATAAAGTTTGGCCAAATCCATCACATATACAACGAAAAATAAATGAGGGGGGTATTATACCTGAATACCACTATATTTGCGAACGCGGAGAGGGTTAGTGCAAGATCATTTCAACAATGCACTTCGGCTCAATAAAAAAGTCAATGGCAAAAGCAGGAAAATAATGATAACCGGGGATAACCTCTCTGAAAAATGATGTTTTACCATGAGTTCAAGTAAAATTGCACTCACCGTATATTGTGCAACATAGACCATGGAAAATCGTAGAAAGGTACGCAAGGAGAGCGGGCTTTTAAAAACAAAAAAAGAATTAAAAAAATACAATGCAATGACAGCGCTGAGGTAAGCAATAAAATAAGCGATTTGAAAGTTTATAAATCGATCAAGCACAACATAAATCGCCAACATGAATAGCGTACTCATGCCGCCTGCAATTGAAAAATAAATAAACTGGTTTTTTATAATTGTCTTAAGAATATTCATGGTTTAATACATCCCATCGGTTTTTCAATGCAGGGCCGTCCCATCTTAAATTGCTTTGCCTAACAAAGAAAGTCCCCACAGCATGGAGCTGTAGTCAAGGACGCTGAAAGCTGTAGGGTGGACAAAGGAGCCTAACGAGGGTGTTGCCGATTAGTAGAAACCGTCAGGCGACGTGCCCACCGGTGGCTCCGAGCTACCGGTGGGCACGTCGCCCATGATCTTCGAGCCAACGGTAAGATCAATGTGTGGCTCCTTTGCCCACCCTACGGAGATGCAGCAATAACGACGCTTAGATGGGCCGTAACAACCCCTCTCCCTCACCAGGCTCTTTCCTCACCATTTCCGGCTTCTTACACACATCATCCCGCGTCAACGTCTTCGTCTGCCCCAGAACCAATAAGCCATTAAATTCTTTCTCCAACTGTACATTCCCCTTCAATGTTGGGAAAAAGCGTGGATCATTTTCGGCGGGTTTCGGAGGCTCCCATGATTTCATGAGGCGCCGTGCTACATAGATAATAGCGGCGCACAATGCAATCACCGATATAATGAGTGCAGCAGGTGGAATCGTTGCACCTACTAAAATAAAATGAACCATAAAGAAAAAGATGGCCGGAGACAGACAATCAACCACGGTCTTTAGCGGCCAGCATTTACTATGCCATGCCGCTACGGCGCGTTCATATTCTGAATACCCCACTTGCGACTTCATTTGCAGAAATAATAATTTTTGCTCTTCTACACTCACCCCGTGACGTTGGAACTTCTCCAAAAATCCATCAATTTGCAGCTCGCGGTTCTCAATTGACTTATTCACTTTATTGCGCTCAATCAACACAATCGCTAAATTAAACGCAATGGTCGCAAGGAAACAAAAAGAAGCACCCACCACACCCATGATTGCTTGCCCTAATGAGCTCACAAAGCCCTGGTAGAAGAAAGAACACATCAATGAAAATCCAGCCATCAAATTCAACGTAAACGTCAGTTCGTTCAGCAGGTTACGTCGTTGATAAGTCCAATCAAATTTTTCTTTCTGACGCGCTTCTTGGATTTCTTTATAACGAGCAATCCAATACAAATACTGCTGATAGTTCTCATCGTCTTGATTTAGGTTTTTTCCATTAATGCTAAGCTTTTGGCCTTGCTGGATTTGCAGAACCAACTGGTCCAACAGAAAATGTTGATGCCCAGGAAAACAACCCGCAAAATAAGAACTCCCTCCTTCAAGCGCAAGAATAGCTTGACGAGCCTCATCTTCTTTCTGTTTCAAATTCGCGTATACTTTTTGATGTGCTTCTCGCGTTTCAATATATCGCCACAAGGTCATTAGCATATCGCCAATTAATAAAATAAACGTTAAAATATAATTCCATTGTGCCAATGTCTCTGCCGTGGTTCCTAACGTGCTTGCTATACCTTCATCTTTAACTAACATAAAATAACACAGCGCGTTGGCAGTTCCCCAAAGAAAATCATTGAGTAAAGAAAATTTTCTGCGTTTCAGCTGAGCCCAAAACCGACTCCCACCGCCTGCATCTTGTAACTTCACCTGTGAACGGATGTTGTCTGGACGATAGTGATGCCAAGACTCATGAGCAGCCTCACCCACATCTAAGATGCCTCTAAAAAAATACAATGACCAAGAAATAATGCCAAACGTGGGTGCAAATATGCCAATTGCATCATTTCTCGCCTTCAGATTCGATAAGTCGAATTGGATGGCGTCGTGCGTTAAGAGTTGGTCAACAACCCCATAAATACTGGTTCCCCACACCCACCATAACCGACGCTCATCATTACGGCGCCCCAAGACTTTCTTAAACGACGCGCTTTTATCATAGGCATTCAATTTCTCTTTAGAATCAAACGACTCCATAAGCGTACGTACATCCTGTGCAAACGTGTCGACTTCTTCTTTAAATGCTTCTACTGAAAAATGTCGAGCCTCAGGATCATTCGCTTTTTTAGTCAGATCTAAACGCGCCAATAAAAACGTGTATTTTAAAGGGCAGGCTGGATTCTGCTCTTGTGTCACTTGATGTCTGAGTGTTATAGACTGATCGCGTGGAGACGTTGCATCCAGTTTTCGTAATAAATTTGAGCAGCGCTCAAGTTCATCTATGCAAGGTTTTAAAGCAGGAAAACGCTTGCGATTTAAATGCTCTTCTGCTTCATCTCGAATCAACTTCATGCTGGTCAACAAACGATATCGAATCAAGGCTTGTTGATCTGCTGTTAAGAACTCAAATTCATCAGGACGCGTATTACGCAGTTGATCACGATAGTAGGCAACTGATACACCAACCGTTTCTGAATCTAAAATAATCTGGCCTGGCATATTGCGTCCCCCTACGTTTAAAGATCGAGTGTTATTTTTGGTCTATTAGTGTCATTATGTACTAATTTATACCATAGTATCAAGGTAAAAGTCAAATATATTTTACGCTCAAATACCCCCTCTCTAACCCTAATCTATGCACACATTTTTAGTTTTACTCCCATCCGCCCCCTCTCCCGCGCTATGAACCTTTATGGAGATTCTTTCTTGAACGCGGGGGAGGGTTGGGGAGGGGGTAAAATCTTGTAAACCCCCTCCCTAACCCTCCCCCGCGCTCACCATATGGGTCTTAAAAGGGTTTCTTCCGCGGGAGAGGGGACTGATCGGCGTGTATAAAAACACTGGGACTCCACTTAATACCGTAACTTCGGCCCCAAGTTTTTCGTCAATCCTAATATATCTAACGTTAACTTTGGGTTGTCTATAAACGCATCCAATTCCTGGTCAAGATCTCGCCTTTCTGATTCCTCTTTTGGGAAAAACCGATCATCATGTATCATTGGCGGTTGCAGGCGTTTCATTAAATATTTAGCCGCACAAGCTAATACAACACAACTTGCCAGGACAGCAATTGCAGGCCCTAGCGCCATAAAATGCAGGCTCATAAAAAAAATAACGGGGACCAACACATCAATCAATGTGTGTAATGGCAGGCATTTTAAATGGTAGGTTGACCACTCTAGATCATTGGCTCGTTTAGCTAATATAAAGCGCATTTGTAAATAGATGCTTTTTTGTTCGCATCTCGATTCTGTTTGCGAAAATTGATCGAGAAGTCCGCGCGCTTGCTGTAACTTCACATCCATTGAGGCGTGCAGTTTCGAGCGATCGATCGCCGTATTCACACAATTAAAAATAATGGTTCCAATAAAACAAATGCCCGCACCCGCTATCATCATGCCAAGCTCCGCCAAGACAGGTAACCCTGAGATATAAAACGCATTCATGGCCACAAATCCTATCGTCATTGCAAATCGACTCACCAACACATTCAGCAGTTTTCTTTCTTGAATACCCCCCTCTATTTCTGCTTTGTCTCTTTCCCCTTTGATTGATTTCCATCTTGCAACCAATGCCATGATTTGCTCATAGTGGATGTGAGTGTCATTGATAAAATCCCCTTGCTCTATCGTTTGCAGTAAGCTATCTAACTGATCCTCATTAACATAGGTCAACAATGCTCGCTTGATCTGAGCTTCCTCTTCATTTAAACGCCGCATCAGCGTGTGATGCTTTTTTTGCGTCTCCAAATATTGCCAAACAGCAAGCAATATTTCCAGCACAAATACCCCGAGAATACATATCCCACCGATCAACCCTAACTGCGTTGAAAAGGGTTCAACATTCTGAGGATCACGTAACCAAAAATACACCATTGCATTCACGCTGCCATTCAATACATCGTTCATGAGAATAAATTTACGACGCCATAATTGCTGACCAAAAAACTGTAAAAATGAGTGTTTCTCATCACCATCTTGTGCTGCAGAATACGCTGATTGTTTCATCGCCTCACGGACCGATTCACCGATTTCCACGCCCGCCCGTAGACTAAATAGTGCCCAAGAAAAGCATCCCATCACAGGCCCAACCGTATTGAGAGACGCCTGCAGATTTCCCGCATGCTCCGAGGTCAGACTCCATTGATTGAATAGCTTAATGACCGATGACCACAGGTTTCTCCCCCATGCCCACCATAACCGCCGCTTGCTCACCGCCAATGTCAGGGATTGCTTTACTTTTTCTTCTAGCTTTTTGAGATGAGATCGATAGGAGTGCTTTTTAGTGACTAACCGTAAGAAACGAGCAAATTCATAAGACTCTTGCAACAGCGCCCTCAACTCTTGCTCCCTATCGCTATCCTTTTTTGCAGCCATGTCTAAATAAGCCAACAATCCGGTGTATTTGACAGGACGACCCGAATAACCCTCATAAGCTAACTGTTCCTCAAGCGTCGGCTCTTCTTCTTCAATATCAGGCGTTAACCCAAGGACATGTAATAAACGCAAACAGTGTTCAATATCTTTACCACACGCTCTCAGTGCTTTATGACGTCGCGCAAGTTTTAGCTCTTCTGCTTCTTGGCGAATTAAAAATAAAGTGGCGACCAATTGATGTCTAACTAAGGTGTGTTGCTCAGGGGGCATATGCAAAAAATCAGACGCATGCGTCTCATGCAATTTATCGCGATAAAACTGTGACAAGAAAGCGTGCTAACATCATCCACTAGGCACCCCTCACAATGCGTTTGTTTATTGCATGGATTGCAGTAAACTGCTCTTATGATTAAGGTTATACCAGTTTGGTGGATTTATCAACCGCGACGCAATTCTCAACTTTTCACGCGATACCATCCGAGCCGCGACCGTTAGGGAGCGGAAGTTTTAACAGTTCCGCTCTCTAATAAAACTTCCGCTCCCTAACGGTCGCGGCTCGGTTAGATTGAGCATTGGGTATACCTACAACCGAAACGGCATTGAAATCGCAATAATAAACGCTAGGCATTTTAACAATAAAACCCAAATATAGGGTAAGAAATCCATCCCATCAATGGGGAGCACCCAATTTCTTGAATACGCCATAATCGGCGCTGTCAGGGCTTTTACGACCTCTTGTGTAGGATTATTCTCAGAGACAGACACCCACCCCATGACCACGCGTAACACAAATGCATAGAACAGCAATTGTAAGGGATAAATAAAGCAATCACCCACGGTCACGATCAACGCAATATAAAACTTGAGCCAAATCTCATCGATTAACCAAGCAAATAAATAAAATCGCACGAGATGCAATAAAAACACGACAATGATCGCCGACACTTCAACGCGATTACGGCTCCATTTGCCTAAAATAGGCGTCAACGGTTGAATGAGATAGTCGGTCCAGCGGATCACAAATTTTGCAATCGGCTGTTCGGGGCTGATTCCAACATAGCGTGCGGCAATCCTAAACCATAAGAAATATAACCCCACTGTGAACGCGATTTCTAACAAAAACCGGAATAATCCAAGGATTGCTGACAGCATCATCTTCCTCCTAAATTGTTTTACTTAATTCTTTAGCACGCTCGAATGCCGCTTGCAATGCTTTTTTAATTAATTCTGCGAAGTTTCCCGCAGACAACTCAGCTAACGCCGCGGCTGTCGTGCCACCCGGTGAAGTGACGTCCATACGCAGTTGCGCCAAGCTTTGTTTAGATTGTTTTGCTAAAGCCACGCTCCCTTCCAGCGTATCTATGGCAAGCGATTTCGCCAGATCTTGATTTAATCCCAATTGAACGCCGGCTGCGACCAAAGCCTCTAGAAATAAAAACACATAGGCAGGCCCACTGCCCGATAACGCGGTCACTTTGTTTAAATCAGCCTCGTGCTCAAGCCAATACGTCTGGCCTAAAGCGTGAAATATGGCATTGACCCTCTCTTTTTGTGTGGAAGTGACAGAAGGCAGACAATACAACCCCGTCACCCCTTGTTGAATGGCAATAGGGCTATTTGGCATGGTCCGCACCAATGGATAATCAGGGGGGCAAAAGCGTGACAATGCCGCAAGGCTGACCCCAGTGACCACAGACACAAGGACGCTATGCTGTGGTAACCGTGCACCAATGTCTTCCATCACCGCCTCAACTTGGGCCGGCTTAACACATAAAATGACAACATCTGCATCTTGAATCGCAACTCGATTGTCTTTTTCTGTTCTCATTCGCCCATCAACCACGCTAGACACCAGCGAAGGTGCAGAAACAACAAATTGATAACCGGGCTGTAATCGACAGCCCGCGACCAACGCTTTTGCAAATTTTCCGTAACCAATCACACTGAGTTTCATGGGGTTCTCCGTTTTTTTGTAACTACCCAGGTACACGTCATCCTGAGCGCCAGCGAAGGATCTCCCCTAGCCAGCAATGTGCTAATTAGCAGGAGATCCTTCGCTGGCGCTCAGGATGACGTGGGGAGTTACGTTTTTTTAATTTTAATTCATGATAGAATAAATTGTTTATAAACCCTAACTGAGAGAAATGAAATGAGCTCAAATAATCTAAACATCGACCACCTCATGAAAGAAGCAGAAAAAATGCAAGAACGCATGAAAATTGCACAAAAACAGCTCACAGAACTCGCAGCTGTTGGAAAATCCGGTGCAGGCATGGTTGAAGTCCATATGTCTGGCAAACATGATGTGAAAAAAGTAATCATTCATCCCTCTTTGTTAGAAGAAGGATCTGAAATTGTAGGTGAAATGGTTGCAGCCGCATTCAACGATGCTGTTCAAAAAGTAGAAAAAGAATCTCAGAAAAAAATCAATGAATTAACAGCTGGCTTAAATCTCCCAGATTCATTCCTAGATGACAGTTCAGACAAAGGTTAACTATACATGGCGACACCTATTCCGCTATTATCTCAACTCATTTATGCCTTGCGCGCGCTACCCGGTGTTGGACCACGGTCAGCAGAGCGCTTGGCTTATCATTTACTGCAAACCCGTGAGCGCAGTCACCACCTTGCAGACACGCTAAAACAAACCTTAGACACCATTCAACAATGCACTCGCTGTAATACCTATACGGAAACACCCCGTTGTCAACGATGTATTGATTCCACTCGCGATCACACGCTGTTATGCATCACAGAAACACCGCTTGATCTACTCGCCATTGAACAAAGCGGCGCCTACAAAGGTCATTATTATGTGTTAATGGGAAAAATCTCCCCGCTAGATGGCATTGGCCCTGCTGAACTCGGGCTCCATCGCCTGGCGCAACGCGTGCAAGAAGACGCCATTCACGAAGTTATTTTTGCATTAAGCCCCACCGTTGAAGGACAAACCACGCTACATTGTATTCAATCTCTTTTAGAACCCCTGAATATAGAGCTCAGTCAGTTGGCTCATGGGATCCCGCTTGGGGGGGAACTGGCGTTATTAGATGGGTTTACGATTAGTAGTGCATTGCAGCATCGTGCGAAAATCGTTTAAATCCACACCCGTAACGTCCGAATTAAATTATCCTGCACCTTTAATATCTCAAAATGATGTGCATCAATTTTCAAACAGCATTCTGGCGGAGGGATATAGCCTAAGGTTTCAATAATCAACCCACTCAAGGTTCTTGGCCCAATCAACGGCAATTGCCACCCTAATGAACGATTCAGCTCTCGAATGGTGATACTGCCATCAATCAAATAGGTCCCGTCTGATTGCGGAACCAAATCGCGACTCATGGCTGAAATGTCCGTAGTAAATTCTCCCACCACTTCTTCAAGAATATCTTCCATGGTGACTAACCCTTGAAGTTCACCATATTCATCGACCACAAATGCACTGCGTTTTTTTAAGGTTCTAAAATGCAGTATCTGTACGCTTAATGGGGTGGCTTCAGGAATAAAATAGGGGGCCTCGGCAACCGCAAGTAATTCGTCTAACACGAGATCATCATCTACGGCCAAGTGTAAAATATCGCGCACATGGACCACACCGACCAAGTGCTCAATGCTGCCTTGGTATAAGGGTAACCGGGTATGCTGTGCGGTTTTTAATTGAGTCAAGACCGTGTGCCAAGATTCGCTTATATCTAGCCCCACCAGCTCAGCCTTAGGGACCATGATGTCTTCTACGCTGGCTTTTTCTAAATCAAGTAAACTGATGACCATACTTTTGTGCTCAACAGGCAAGACGCCACCCGCCTCTAAAACGACCGTACGTAACTCTTCGCCAGACAACGTCTCTTTAGGAACCGTATCTAATGAGATACCCAACAAGGCTAATGTGCGATTATTAATGCCAGTAATGAACCACACGAGCGGTGCAAACAAAGTTTCAAAGCACACCAACAGCCAAGATAGTTTAAATGCAATATGTTGTGAATAAAGAGCACCTAGTGTTTTTGGCATCATTTCGGCGTAAACCAAGATAAACAGCGTCAATAACACCGTCGCACAAACCACCCCCCACTCTCCATACAAATATTGACCGATCAAGGTGGCAATTGTGGATGAAATAATGTTTAACAACGTGTTGCCAATAAGCACCACACTTAAAAAATAATCGGGTCTCGCTAATAAGCGGCTGACACGCATGGCTTGTTTATGGTGTTGTTTCACCAAATGGCGTAAACGGTATTTGTTTAATGACATCACGCTGATTTCAGCTGCGGAAAAAAAGCCAGCCAGGATCACTAAAAACAATAGCACCAGACATAAAATCAGTATCACGTTGTACTCCCCTGTACCCAGATGATTAGGTCATGTCCCTGACGTTTTTTATGCTCGAATACCCCCTCTCCCGCGCTATAAGTTTGAACAATATGTTAATGTTCTTCGCGGGGGAGGGGATAGATCGGAGTATAGAAAAAAGTTAAGGACATTACTTGCTAGTATGCGATAAAAATCATCGCATTTCTACCAATCCCCTCTTGACCTACCCCATTCACCAAAACATAATAAGCACCGCACAGAATATTTAACTGATGGAATAGTTCATGAAACATACAACTAAAACATCTCATGCGTCATTACACCCTCAATTTGCCACACTGCGATCGCATTTAAATCAACAAATTTTGGGTCAAGCAGGCCTGATTGATAGGCTACTGATCGCCTTACTTGCTGATGGCCACTTGTTGGTTGAAGGCGCTCCAGGTTTGGCTAAAACCCGTGCGGTTAAAGCGCTCGCAACGCTCATTGAAGGTGATTTTCATCGTATTCAATTCACCCCCGATTTGCTTCCTGGCGATTTAACAGGAACAGATGTGTACCATCCTGAAACCGGTACCTTTGTGTTCCAACCTGGGCCTATTTTTCATCACTTAGTGCTCGCTGATGAAATCAACCGAGCCCCAGCAAAAGTGCAATCTGCGTTGTTAGAGGCGATGGGTGAACGACAAGTCACCATGGGCAGAAAGACCTATCCGCTCCCAGAGCTCTTTCTTGTCATGGCAACCCAAAATCCCATTGAGCAAGAAGGCACTTACCCCTTGCCAGAGGCACAACTCGATCGATTTTTGTTGTATGTTAAAGTCGCCTACCCTGATAACCAAGTCGAACGCCAAATTTTATCGTTGGTCAGAGAAGAAGCCATTGGGAAAAAAACGCTAAAACAAGATCCCTTACCCCATTTACCGCAACGTGCGCTCTTTGATGCTAGACAAGAAGTCTTGCAGGTCCATACCAGTGACGCTTTAGAGCAATATATCGTTGATATTATCATCGCCACGCGTCACCCTGAGCCCTATCACAAAGACCTGGCTCGCTGGTTACGATTTGGAGCAAGCCCGCGCGCAACCGTCGCCCTTGACCGCTGCGCAAAAGCACAAGCATGGCTATCTGGACGTGATTACGTCACCCCTGAAGACATCCATATGATTGCGCACGATGTCTTAAGACACCGCGTGTTACTCACGTTTGAAGCCGAAGCAGAAGGCATAGACAGCGATGACTTCATCCAAAAACTGTTACACCATGTTGCCATTCCATAGGGGAGATTATACCCATGCCCGATGGTGTCACTGCGTCCATTGATGAACTCATCGAACTCAGGCGGTTTGCAGATGCGGCAACCAAACTGCCCCTGCATGCACGCTCAAGAACGCCAGGGACTTACCAATCCAAACCCAAAGGCCGCGGGATGGAGTTTGCGGAAGTTCGTAATTATCAAGCCGGAGATGAAATTCGCCATATGGAGTGGCGTGTCACCGCAAGAACCGGACGCCCCCATGTCAAACTGTATCACGAAGAACGTGAGCGCCCAGTTTTATTGATCACCGACTTTAATCCGTCAATGTATTTTGGAACCCGGGTTGCGTTTAAATCCGTGCTAGCGGCAAAATTAACCGCTTTATTGGCTTGGCGAGCGATTCATCAAGGGGATAAAGTCGGTGGACTCTTGTTTTCAAATCAACAACACCATGAATTTCCACCCAGAGCACACCACGCAACCCTCATGAGGTTACTCGGTCAGCTCGCGCTATACACCCAATCGCCGCAGGCCTCAAATCGACCCAAAGCAAAGCCACTCAGTGAGGTGTTACTCCGTGTGCGGCGCGTCAATACACCAGGTAGTTTTATTATTTTTATCAGCGATTTTTATGCGCTCAATAAAGACTGTGATCAACACCTGACCCACTTACGTCAACATAATGACGTCTCTATGGTTCATGTGTGTGACCCCATAGAACAACAGCTTCCCCCGTCAGGATATTGCCCTTTCACCAATCATCAAGACACCCTACTCCTCGATGGCTTTGATCCCGCGGTTACCCAAACCTACGCAGCATACTGGTCACAACGGCACTTAGCGCTTAAACAACACTGCCAACAACTCGGCTTATTGTATTCACAAATCACCACCGAACAAGACTTCACATCCAACTTGTCACAGATATTCCCCTGGAGAAGCCATGGCCGCTGATCCTTTAGCTTCGCTCAAAGACATCCATCTCCCTTCGCCAATTAAAGCATGGCCCCCTGCGCCAGGCTGGATGGTCTTAGCCTGTGTACTCTTGACCTGCCTGCTGTATATCGCTTATCGCGTTAGACGCTACCATCGTGAAACGCGTCCTAAACGAGAAGCATTACGTCTCCTCGAGCGTTATCATCAAGACTACGTCAATGACGGCCAACTCGCAGAAACCTGTACCCTCATCAATGCATTATTAAAACGCGTCGCGTTACTTTATTATCCTCGTGAGCAAGTTGCTGAGCTCCATGGCCAAGCCTGGATTGAGTTTTTAAACCAAACCGGCAAAAAAATCGACTTTAGCCCTGTGGCATTTTATTTAACGGTTGCGCTTTATCAGAGGACAATGACTTCGATGTCATCACCAGTGAGTACGTCATCCCGAGCGCAGCGAGGGACCTCCCCCCAAGTGGCACCGTGCCAACAAGTGGAGATCCCTCGCTGCGCTCGGGATGACGTGCTTGCTCGGGATGGCGTGTTCGACCTCATCACCCTCACAAAAACGTGGATCAAACAACAAAGGGGTGCCCCATGTTCCACTTAGCCACCCCCCTTGCCCTCACCTTACTCCCTCTCCCTTGGTTAATATGGGCTTTTTTCCCTCCCGTCACCATCCCAACAGATGCAGCCTTACCAGTGCCCTTTTTTAACCAGATCCAGCAGCATTTCAAACACACAGCATCCACGGGTTATCCACGCCATCTTATTTATTTTTTTGCAGGCATCTGGACCTTACTGACGATTGCCTTAGCAGGGCCGCAATGGCTAGGTGAGCCGATTTTACTCTCTCAACAAGGCCGCAATATTTTTTTGGTTTTAGATGTGTCTGGCAGCATGGAGTTACCCGACATGCAACTGAATCGGCAGCCCGCTACCCGCTTACAAGTCGTCAAACTTGCGGCAGAAAACTTTGTTAAAGCCAGACAAACGGACCACATCGGACTCATTTTATTTGGGAGTGAAGCCTATCTACAAACCCCACTCACCTTTGATCATCACGCTATTCTGGCGCGCATCAAAGACGCAAGCGTGGGGCTTGCCGGAAAAACGACCTCGATTGGCGACGCCATAGGCCTTGCCATCAAAAAACTACAGCACACCCCGCAGTCGGGTCGAGTCATGATTTTACTAACCGATGGTTCAAATAATTCAGGCCTCCTGCCACCCAAAAAAGCCGCTGAGCTCGCAAAAACAGAGCATATTAAAATTTATACCATTGGACTGTCTACGGACAATACCAACCAACGCCTGATGAACTTATTCATTTCGATGCAAACCACAGCAGATTTAGATGAAGAAACCCTGCAACACATTGCACATATCACCGATGGACAATATTTTCGTGCGACCAACCCTGCCTCACTCGAGCAGATTTATCAAAAAATAGATCAATTAGAAACCAGCAAACAAACCAGTCAACCCATCCACCCCAAACGCGAAAACTATCCCTGGCTCGTTGGCCTTTGTTTAATACTCATCAGCAGTTGGCTCATGTATACAACGAGGAGGAGACTCTAACATGCTGTCTCTACATTTGATTC
Source organism: Gammaproteobacteria bacterium (assembly GCA_026399205.1). Taxonomy (GTDB): domain Bacteria; phylum Pseudomonadota; class Gammaproteobacteria; order Legionellales; family Legionellaceae; genus 2-12-FULL-37-14. The sequence continues at coordinate 51,436 of JAPLRL010000057.1, read as the reverse complement.
GCCCCTGGTTTTTATTAGGCTTTATTGCGCTCGGTTATCTTGCATGGCGCTTACATAAATATTGCCCGTTATCTGCCCAAACCGGGCTGTTATCCTGGTGTGACCAACCTTTACTTGCCGCATTGATGAAACAACGCCCGCGGGCTTCATTTGCTTACCATCCTCTATGGATAATTCTCATGAGTCTCGCATGGATGCTGATTGCAGCCTCAGGGCCTGCCTGGAAAAAACTTCCAATTCCCTTATTCAGCGCTCAAAACACGCCCAAAGTGGTCTTGTTTGATTTGTCGCAAAATATGCTTGCTGCCGATGTCTCGCCCAACCGATTACAACGTGCGCTGTTTGTTGCCCATGACTTATTGTCTGAACCTGACGCCACGCCGATTGGACTCATTGCCTACACGCAAGAGCCTTTTACGGTGTCACCCTTGACCGATGATAGCCACACCATCACCGCATTGCTGCCTTCTTTAAACACCAGCATTGCACCCATCGGCGGACAAGATCTGCGTGTTGCATTACAAGCCGCTCGCGCGTTGTTAACCCAAGCGCACTTTCAAACAGGCGCTATTTTAGTGTTAACAGGGTCTCCACCGAATGAACAAGCCATAGATGAGGCCAGCGCTCTCGCAGACAGTGGCATCAGCGTCTCGATTTTACCCATCGCCCAATATCCAATTGCCAGCCCTTTATTTCAATCATTTGCAGACAGCGGCGCAGGCAAACTCCTCTCGTTACAACAAAGCCAAGCCTCTCTAAAACAATGGCTGCAATTTACTAAACACCGACAACAAGACCTAAAATCTAAAAAAAATCATATTGCGCGTTGGGAAGATGAAGGGCGTTGGTTTTTGATTCCCGCCTTACTGTGTTTGTTACCGGTGTTTAGACGAGGGTGGTTAAGAGGATGATCATGCTACTGCGAACCGTAGGGTGGACAAAGGAGCCCCGCAATGAGCTCACAGATAACTGGAAACGCGAGGGCGACGTGCCCACCACTGCCACTGCTCCGAGCCACCGGTGGGCACGTCGCCGTGAGCTTCCAGCAACTAGCTGGCTCATTGCAGGGCTCCTTTGCCCACCCTACGAACATCATAAAAACTACAGTGGGATCCTGTCACTCTGCCTTTCATTGCTCATTTACACCGCCCCCACCCACGCCCTAGATCTGTCCGCCCTCTGGAAAAACACTTGGTACACCCACGATCAACAAGGCCTGCACCTCATGCAGCAACAGCACTATGTTGAGGCAGCAAAAACATTTCAAGATCCAGACTGGCAAGCAGCGGCAGCATATCGTAGTGGTCAATATGAAAAAGCAGCGCAACACTATCGTGACAGAAAGAACGACGACACGTCCTTATATAACTTGGGCAATGCGCTTGCAAAATCAGGACACTACCAAGAGGCCATCAACGCTTATCAACAAGCCCTAAAACTAAACCCCTCCCACCCAGATGCCCTCTATAATAAAAAGCTGGTTGAGGACATGCTGAAACAAAACCCACCACCGCCTCCAAAAGAAAACAAGCAAGACTCCCAAGATAAAAATCAATCGCCCTCTCAAGATAAATCCTCCTCTCAACCCAACGAATCGGAGTCATCCCCTCAATCACCCAAAAAAAACGACGCCAATGACGCGCAACCCAACTCATCTGAACCCCAAACACCCCCCCAAAAACCTGAACAACCCGCCACCCCTGAGCCTTCCGATAAGCCAGAAAAGCAATCTCCCCCACCCCAACAGCAAAATGCCCCCTCACCCAGCCAATCATCACAAGAAGAACAACAAGCTAAAAAACAGTGGCTTAACTTAGTCCCCGATCATCCCGGCGGATTATTACGCCAACAATTTTTACGCGATCATTTAAAAAGAATACGAGGAACAACCCCATGAAACGCTGGATCTTATCTTTCTTTTTGTTGTGTCACCTGTCACTTACACATGCGACACTTACCCTGCAAGTCGACAAACACATCGTGGGGTTGCATGACACCGTTACCTTAACACTCTCATCTGATCAAGCACAAAGCAATGCAGAGCCTGATATCCGCCCGCTAGCGCCCTTCTTTAAAACCCTGAGCACCTCTCACCAAATCAGCTATCAACTCATCAATGGCGTCACCGAAGTCGCCAACCAATGGATTTTCATTTTACTGCCTAAAAAAACCGGGCAAATTCAGGTGCCTCCTTTAACCATGGGAACTGAAAAAACCGAGACCGGCATTGAGATCACCGTCACCCCTCGCGCTAACGATACAACCGACTCAAGCCAACAAGACACCCGCAATGACGACGTTTTTATTCGAACACAGGTCACCCCAACATCCGGCTATATCACGCAACAACTGTTATATACTGTCTCTGTCTACACGCGACGTCATTTAATCAACGTCGACTACACCCCTCCTCATGCCAAACATGCCCTAATGATTCAAATGGACCAAGGACGACGCTATCAAACCGAATTACGAGGTGAGCCTTATTCGGTAGAAGAATTACAATATGCCTTTTTCCCTAATCAAAGTGGCACACTTACCATCAGCGCGCCTAGGATCAAGGCTATGATCTATGAGATGCTCCCTCAACCCATTGACGTTTCAGGGCAAACCACACGCATCCCCATCCATCCCGCCCCCACCACGCAAACACCGTTCCTTCCTACCGAATCACTCACCCTATCAGAGACGTTTGATCCTGCGCGCATGGAGGTCAAACAAGGGGATACGTTTATTCGCACCATTACGTTAACCGCCCAAGGCCTTCCCGCCGCATTTTTGCCTGTGCCTAAAGTCACAGGCAAAGGGTTTTCCGCCTACCCCAGTGCACCTGTACTGAAAACAATGCAAACCCAGCAAGGCCTTATCAGCACCGTGTCGATAACTATCCCTTATTTATTTAATGAACCAGGCCAACAAACGCTGCCCGCCATTCATATTCAGTGGTATCACCCGAAAACGCATCAATTCAACACGGCTTCCCTACCCGCTCATTCTATTCAAGTGATAGGATCAATGCCGCCTCAAGTGAGCCCTAACGAACCGCCTAAAGCTCACGCCCCCCCACCGAGCACCCCATCGCCTTGGATTTTCAGTACCGTAGCCCTTTTAGCATTATTATTGATATTACTCATGACGTTCTTTTTCTATCGTAACCAACAACCCAAAACCACCACAAGCACACCGCCTGAACTTAAAAAAATACGCAAACATCTGCGCCAAGCGTGCTTACAAAACGATCCCAAAATGACCTACCACTGGTTACTAGAATGGGCAAGGACAACCTGGCCCACCTACACCATCACGCATTTGCATCATATTGCCGATTGCATTGATCACCCTGAACTCAAGGAAGAGTTGGAGAAATTAAACCAACAGCTCTATAGCCCAAATGCTGCTAAACAGTGGCATGGTGCAGCCTTGTGGAAAATAATTGAGCGATCTAACAAAACAATCCGCGTTTCAGCCAGCAAACCAATCCTCCCCCAGTTAAATCATTAAACGTGAGTAGTGACACGTAAACCTACACGGCTGTCGCATTATAATTTGATCAATCTGCTGTAGGTTGGGCACACCTGACGTAGCTCATTTATTCTTCGGATTAATAAATCACTTCTTCTATCTTGAAGCACTCCCGTGAAAAAATAGCTTGTGCCTGGAATGCTCAATCTACGATATTGCATGTGGTTTGGACTTGTATAAAATTCCTTGAGCGCACAGGTTAGATCCAATGACGGTATTTTGACAAGGATTTTTAGGCAACCGTGGATTTCAATACCATATTGTTGGGCCAAGGCCCAACCTACAGCAGATTGATCAAATTATAATGCGACAGCCGTGGTTTCTTTTCGAAACCCACCCTGGGTCCCAACTCTCACCCCACGAATAAAGAGAGAGCACAACGCCTAATAAAGACATAGTTTTCATGATATACCCAACGCGATTGACTGCGAAAGCATGCGTAAATAAGGGACGCTTATACATTTATTATAACCGTCCCTTAACATTGCATTGACTTACAATAAGGGACGGCTATAATAAATCTATAACCGTCCCTTATTGATGAAAAAAATACAATGATTATTGGCCGATCCTATGAACAAAAGCAACTTCAACGCATCCTTCAATCTAAAGAAGCGGAGTTCGTCGCTGTTTATGGACGCAGACGAGTGGGGAAAACCTATCTGATTCGTGAGTTTTTTAACACCCTAGATTGTGTTTTTTTCAGATCGTCTGGCATCCATAAAGGGACTTTAAAAAAACAGTTGGAAAAATTCAACGCTGAAATAGAGCTGGCTTTTTATGAAGGACGAAAAGGTGCAAAATTAGCGCCATTCACCAACTGGCATGAGGCATTCCAAGCCTTGACTGATGCCATTGCATTATTCGCACCGCAAAAAAAAATTGTCGTCTTTTTAGATGAAATGCCATGGATGGCAACACCAAAATCAGGCTTATTAGAAGCACTTGATTATTACTGGAATAGATTTTGGTCTGAAAATAAACGATTTAAGTTGATTATATGCGGCTCAGCTGCGTCGTGGATCATCGATAATGTATTACATAACACCGGTGGATTACACAATCGCGTCACCCTGCGATTACCCCTTGAACCGTTTAATTTATGTGATACGAAAGCCTATTTACACTATAAGCATATTCACTATAGTGATGAACAAATATTAACCTTATATTTGTGTATGGGTGGCATACCCTATTACCTTAACTTTGTGACGAAAGGATTGTCTGCGATCCAAAATATCAACGCGATTTGCTTCACGAAAAAAGGAACCTTATATGATGAATTTGACATGCTATTTGCTTCTTTATTCAAGAAACACGAGATACACGAAACCATCATTACGCTATTAGCAGGCAAAAGAGAGGGGGTAAGCAGAGCTGATATTGAAGCTCATCTTCAGTTAAAAGGAGGCCGTCTAACCGGGCGATTAAAAGAGCTTGAAGAAGCTGGTTTCATTGTGGCGTTTAAATCATGGAAAAAAGAAAGAGGCACGTACTATAAAATCATTGATGAATATACCTTGTTTTACCTCACCTGGATTGCCCCCCGAGCTACAACTCGAGTATCACAACAAATTGATGAGCAATATTGGGATGTTTTATCAACCACACCTGCGTGGCGAGCCTGGTCAGGCTTTGCATTTGAAGCGGTTTGTTTTAAACATATTCATCAAATCAAAAAAGCATTATCGATTCCCAGTGGCACAGAAATTTCATCGTGGCGCGATGTTGGCGGACAAATCGATCTTATTTTTGATAGACCCGACAACGTTGTGAATTTATGTGAAATTAAATATTGCAGTGCTCCATTTATCATTGATAAAAGCTATGCAGAAAAACTACAAACACGCGGACAGCTCTATTGCAAAACAACAAAAACAAAGAAGGATGTCTTCTACTCGATGATCGTATCGGGTGGACTTAAAACAAACATGTATAGTGAAGCATTAGTGGCATCTGTCGCTATTTTGAAAGATTTGTTTAAGTCGTCGTAGCGCAGAGCAACCACATCTTAATTTTTTGTTCAAACAGCGCTCGATCAATCCGCGCCCCCCTTCACACCACATCCCAAATATGCTTATGATAAACCCCTTGGATATTCCCCATATTGATATCATCCAAAGTCACCACCCATTTAGGATAGTTATCTTGAATCAGCAATAAATTGCCAAACTCTCGCTCAATCACTGATGAGTCGGCTAAAATATAGGCAACCTGAATATAAAGTTTCTCTCCTTCTTTTTCTGCAACAAAATCAATTTCATATTGCTGGTAGCGCCCGACATACACGGAGTAGCCTTGTCTTAATAAAGACAAATAGACTGCATTCTCAAGCATGCGTTGCGTGCCCATTTCAAATCCAGAGTGAAAATAGTGCTTAAAGGCTAAATCGTTGAGATAATACTTGCGCTCTCCCACTAAAAGTTGCTTGCCACGTAAATCATAGCGCTGACACTCATGTAAAAAAAATGCATTTTGACAAAACTGAATGTAGTTCCCTAGGGTTTCCGGATTGGTTTTGTATCCATGTTGTTTTAAGAGCTTGATCATAGAAGAAATTGACAACATGCAACCCACGGAGTCAATGATAAAATAAATCAATTTTTGGAGTAGAAATACATCACGCACCTGGTTTCGTTGTACGATATCTCGCAATACAATAGAATCCAATAAATTTTGCATATAATTTTGCTTGGTATCCACCTCATTCAATTGGTACAACTCAGGCATCCCACCTTCTTGCATATAGGCTAAAAAGGTCGATTTATTGCGCTCAAGTTGTTTAATCTGCAAATACTCTTCGAAACTAAACGGATAAACCGTCAGCGATAGATAACGCCCCCCCAAATAGGTTGCAAGTTCCCCAGACAATAAATTCGCATTCGAGCCAGTCACAAAGACCTCAACCGGATATTGTAGATCTTGCGACAAAGAACTCACGGCCTTTTCCCAACCCTCTATTTCTTGAACCTCATCAAGAAACAAATAGACCTTACCTTGAGGTTGCATCGCTTCACGATAAACCTGGATAGCTTCCATGAGTGAGCGTTGATCGTTAATCCACTCAAAATCATGCCACTCTTTGTTGATGTATAAGATATTTTCAGGTGCACAGACCGCACGGGTGATCAAATCATGCATGACCATTTTTAATAAACGACTTTTTCCTGTACGACGCTGCCCGTTAATCACTTTGATCAAGGTATTATTTAAAAATTGCTGCAATTTTTTAAGATAGCCTGCGCGCAGACACCCAAACTCAAGTGGGCGCCCATTCCATGGGTTGTGTTTTTCAAAAACCTTAATTATTTCATTTTTTTCAGTCATGGTTGAATTTTTTGTATTTTTTGCGATTAATTAAATTATAGTTTAATAAAATCACGTTAGCAAATTTTCAAAGCACGAAATATCCGAGCCGCGTTCATTAGGGAGCGAAAAACAAACAGGGGTGTTATTAATCAATCCGTTGGCGTTGTAAGGTGGACAAAATTCCGAATGAGTCGTATTATTTAGGAATATATTCCGAATGAGTTTTAGCATCATGTATCAGCGCTATTTGAAAATGGACTTACCTGCAGGACAATCCGCCTTTTTATGGGGGGCGAGACAAACCGGAAAATCGACTTATTTACATCAGCGCTTTCCAGACGCACTGTATTATGATTTATTACAAATGGACATCCATAGTCGGTTTTTAACGCACCCCTATTTGTTGCGGGAAGAGCTGCTAGCTTTACCGCCTGAGCGCCTGCGTTTACCGGTCATTATCGATGAAATACAAAAAATACCCATGTTACTTAACGAGGTGCATGGTTTGATTGAAAGTCATCGCATACAATTTATTTTATGTGGATCAAGTGCAAGAAAATTAAAGCGGGGTGCTGCAAATTTATTAGGCGGACGCGCCTGGCGTTACGTTTTTTACCCACTGGTCTACCCCGAAATTCCTGCGTTTAATCTATTAACGGCGCTGAATAGAGGACTCATTCCCTCACATTATCAAAGTGAACACTACGAGCGTTCTTTAAAAGCCTATATTTATGACTATCTCAAGGAAGAAATACAAGCTGAAGGATTGGTACGTAATCTACCTGCATTTGCGCGTTTTTTAGATATGCAGGTGCACAGTCATGGACAATTAGTGAATTACAGCAATATTGCCAGAGACTGCGCGATTGATAGCAAAACAGTGAAAGAGTACTACCAGATTTTGGTCGATACATTGTTGGGTTATTTTGTTGAGCCTTACCATGCACGAGCCACGCGCAATGAAATCAGCCATGTGCCCAAATTTTATTTATTTGATGTAGGCGTAGCCAATGCTTTATTGAAGCAATCCATTGTTGAGTTACGCGGCCAAGTCGCAGGGCAAGCCTTAGAGCACTATATATTGACAGAAATAGTCGCCTATCGTGGTTTAAACGACCTGGATTTCCCAATTAAATTTTGGCGAACAAAAACAGGGTTGGAAGTGGATTTTATTCTAGGAGATGCTGAGGTTGCCATTGAGGTTAAAATAAGCCAAACCGTACATCAAGCTGATCTAAAAGGATTGATTGCTTTTTCAAAAGAATACACGCCACGACATACCTTAGTTGTCAGTCAAGATGCCGCGCCACGCCGACTCTCCGTCGAGGGAGCTGATATATTGATTTTACCATGGAAAGATTTTTTAACGCGTTTATGGGCGCGGGAATGGTTGTAGGGGCGGCTCGGATATTTCCTTGCTAAACATACAACATCATTCTATACTTAAAATCTAGATAATCTAGATTTATATAGAGGATGGCATGCACGCAACTCAAAAAAGTCATTGGCTTCTGAGTGAAGCTAAAAATCGATTTAGTGAGGTAGCTCGCTCTACCTTTTCTGAAGGCCCGCAGACGATTCTTCGCCGAGAAGGGAATGTCGTGCTTATTTCAGAAGAAACCTACCAGAAACTCATAGGCAAAGAAGTTGATTTTAAAACGTTTTTACTGTCTCACACCCCTGATTTAACAGATCTTGACCTGAGTCGTGACAAATCCCCCATGCGCGATACATCACTATGAAAGTATTATTAGATACCTGTGTGTTATCGGCATCACGACACCCAGTTGACGCCATCATCGTACAACGCTCACTCCAAGATATTGAAGCGAATGATTTGTTCTTAAGTGTCATTTCGATGGGGGAAATTACGAAAGGCATCAGCCTTCTTCCGCCGTCTAAAAAAAGAGAAGAATTACATCGTTGGGCGCTCCACGTTGAGCAGGTTTATGCGGATCGTTTATTAACTATTACTCATGACATCGCACACAGCTGGGGTGAACTAACAGCAAATGCGCAACTCAAAGGCATCACAATTCCCGTGTCAGATGGATTGATTGCCGCAACAGCCCTTGCCCATGGATTACATCTGATGACAAGAAACACTGTTGATTTTAAAGCAACAGGGGTGTTATTAGTCAATCCTTGGGCGTTGTAGGGGGGGGGACGTCGGCGCCAAACACGAAACCTTCAGGTGACTTAAGCCTCTCTGGTGACTTGAGCCTCTCTGGTGACGGGTCCACCAGCACTTGGAACGCTTCGAGCCACCGGTGGACACGTCGCCTAAAAGATTTCAGCTCACCTGGTCACTCAGTGCTTGGCTCCTTTGTCCACCCTACGTTTTTTTGTTATAATGCCTGCGCAGTAACTTGACCACGGATTAAACACGACGATGCAAACTAAACACGATACGATTCAGCGCTTTTTGCTCGAAGAAGCCCATGTGAGAGGTGAAATGGCTTATCTTCACCAAGCTTATCAAACCATTATTGAGCAACGCGTTTATCCGCCGATTGTACAACAGCTCCTCGGTGAAACCTTGGTTGCTTGTTTGCTCATTGCCGATACCATTAAATTTGAAGGATCTTTAAGCATCCAATTTGAAGGGGATGAGCGGCTTTCTTTGCTCTTGGTCCAATGTGACCATCAACACCAGCTGCGTGGCTTAGCTAAATTTACGCCAGATTTAACAGATGAAGACTATTCAAAAGCCTTCCTGCAAGGTCAAATGGTCATCACCTTACAATCGAAAATTAACACGCAAAATTATCAATCTAAACTGCCCATTCAATCGCTCTCTATTGCCGACAATTTAATGCATTATTTTGCCCAGTCAGAACAAATTCCCAGTTTTGTATGGATCTGCGCTGATGCAAAACAAGCGGGCGGTCTCTTATTACAATTATTACCCGCCCAACAAGATACCCCAGCACACAGCGAAGAACGTGAAAACTTCTGGGAATATGCCTCAAAAATTGGTCAAACGATCACGCAAGATGAGTTCTTCACGCTCGACAATGAAACCTTGCTCTATCGGCTATACCACGAAACCCGGGTGCGTTTATTTGAGCCAAATCCAGTCAAATTTCAATGCCGCTGCACCCCAGAACGCATGCATCAGGTCTTGCGTGTCTTAGGCGAAGAAGAATGCAAACAACTCATAAATACCCATAAAATCGTCGAAGCACGCTGTGATTTTTGCAATCACACCTATCCTTTTGACGCGGTCGATGTCGCACTTATCTTTAAAAAATCCTCATGAAAAAAGTTATCATTGGCCTCTCAGGGGGCGTCGATTCATCAGTTTCAGCTTGGTTACTCAAAGAACAAGGCTATGAGGTCGAAGGCTTATTCATGAAAAACTGGGAAGCCGACGACACCGATACCTTTTGCCCTGCCGCACAAGATTTATTAGATGCAAAAGCCGTCTGCCAAACGCTGAATATCCCCTTACATACCGTCAATTTTTCAAAGCGTTATTGGGATAAGGTCTTTACCTATTTTTTAGACGAGTACGCCAAAGGGCGCACCCCCAACCCTGATATTCTTTGTAATAAAGAAATCAAATTTAACGCCTTTCTCGACTATGCCATCACAGAATTGGGTGCGGATTGGATTGCCACAGGCCATTATGCTAGAGTTCAATATGACGACATTCAAAGCCCTTTGATTAAAGCAAAAGATAGAGACAAAGATCAAACTTATTTTCTGCATGCAATTTCAAGGGACGCGCTCAAAAAAACGTTGTTCCCACTCGGTGATTATCTTAAAACAGAAGTGAGATCCCTCGCAAAAGAGCTCAATTTAATAACCCATAACAAAAAAGATTCCACCGGCATTTGCTTTATTGGTGAACGTCGCTTTAAATCATTTTTAAACGAATTTCTGCTCGCACAACCTGGACCCATTCAGAGTGTAGCTGGTGAGCATCTTGGCGAACATGATGGACTGATGTTTTATACCTTCGGCCAACGCCAAGGCTTAAAAATTGGTGGCAAAAAAAATGCAGACGCTGCCCCTTGGTATGTGGTTGATAAATTACTAGAAAGCAATACCCTGCTTGTTGCCCAAGGAGAGCATCACCCCATGCTCTATTCACAAGCCTTAATGTGCGGCCCCATTCATTGGCTCACCCCAGAACCCCCTGAATTTCCCTTTGCCTGCAAAGCAAAAACCCGCTACCGACAACCCGAACAAGCTTGTCTGATTTCACCCGCAACGGGTGAAGGACATTGCGTGCATTTTTCCTCACCCCAGCGTGCGATTACTCCAGGGCAATCGGTTGTTTTTTATCACCAACAACAGTGTTTGGGTGGGGCAGTCATTGAGGCGATGATTCGGTGATTCAACCAGCAGCATATCCTGCAGCCAGCTCTAATTGACATCAAAAAAACGTAGGGTGGACAAAGGAGCCCTATGATGGACTTGCAGAATATTGCGTTCTTTCGGGCGACGTGTCCACCAACACTCGGGGCCGCTCTAGCTCTTCAGGCGGTCCGAGTGACCGGTGGACACGTCGCCTTTTAGTTTCTGCTAACCGATAACATCTGCGTTAGGCTCCTTTGTCCACCCTACAGCTTTCGCCGTTATTGGCGTGCTAAAAGCTCGGGATGGCATGCAGTTACCGTGATCTTTGCTATACTGTAAGTAACTTTTGAATAGGGAGATGTCGCTTATGGTAACCCCTTCAAACCCTGTCAATAAGATGTCAGATATTGAGCGAGCCGAACGGATGGCTGCTGATATTGATGGTACGAACCCGCTCAGCGAGTCTGAGCGCCGGGCATTTCTTTTAGATATCATAGAAAATTCCAAACACAATGAAAAAAACATTTCAGAGAGAGCTGAAAATGCTGATTTGATGTTAAAAAATATGAGCACGATTGGACAGCTAGAAGCGGTTGCGCATGGGGCAAATGGCCTAGATTCCGGGCTCAGTGCATTAGGTTTTGTTGGGACTATCCTTGCAAATGGCATTGGTTTATTCCTTGTCCCATGGCGCTGTTACCAAGAGCACAGACCGCCGACACGTGATGAAATCATAAAACTAGGCATTTGTACTGCCGCACTTGCTTGCATGGCCGTTGCTATAGCCGCTCCTCCTGTTGCCATTGGTTTTGCTATTGCGGGTGCTGTCATATCGCTTGCAAGAACCGTTCAAATTCTGCGAATCATGAAAGATGAATTACACCGCGTTGAGCAACTCAGTCAACATGGGTATAGCGAAATACAACGCCTAACGGGAGAGATAAAAGATCTCGAAAACTTAGAAAACCCGACTAGCGAAGACATAAAACATCATTATGAGAAAATGGCCGAGTTAAAAGAAGTGACGAATCAATATGTGATCGATGGCTGCGAGATCCATCAATTAAAAGAAGAGCTTCACGACGAAAGGCAGAAGATATCAAAACTAACGCAAGTAGCGATGAGTGCTGTGGCGGTGGTCGGGGTTGCCTTATCTTTCTTTTTCCCACCCATTGGTTTGGGGATACTTCTGGGCGCAGGTATCGTCAGTCTTTTGGCGGTTGGGGTGACCGCATTCTTGAAAAAAATGGACGATCGACATACACCGCCCCTTGTCGCTCCTGTCCACCAAGCGAATCCCAGTCCCATTGTGACCCCAGTTACGCCGACTCCAAAAGATGATGTCAGCTTCAAAGCTCAACTAGAAACATTGCACGAACTCTCTGAAAAAACAGAAGCCAACAAGACGCTTTCCAGTGAAGGTCCGTCTTCTGTTCCTTCACCAATTGATGACTCTAAGAAAGACCTGGAGCTACACTCCCCCCCATCTGAAAAAGTCATCATGGCAGCAGAATTAAAGGCGTTGCACCCTCCTCCCTCTGAAAAGGGACTGATCAAGGAAGACAAAGAACTCAGAGAAGAAGTTCAAGCCATTCGTTATTCAACTCTAGTAGAAGAAACCAATACAAAAAAAAGAAAAAGAGAAGAAGATGAAGATGAAAAAGATGACACGCATTTCACTGAAGAATGACGCTGTAGGGTGGGCAAAGGAGCCCAGCACGGTGCTTTCCGCTTACTGTGTGCTCCCCGGCGACGTGCCCACCGGTCGCTCGGAGCCACCGGTGGGCACGTCGCCCGATGGCTTTTAGCAATCGGGTGGCTCAACGCTGGGCTCCTTTGTCCACCCTACAAGCCCACACAGGCTGGGGGTTGTGGCACTATTTTTTCTATAGAAACACCAGGCACTTTTAACCGAGAAACATAGGTCAAGGCAGCGGTTGATACTACGTTCAAGAGCTCATCTGTCAAGCCCTTCTCACGTAAGCGCTGTTTGATCTCTTGTTGGTATGTAACCGTCTCAAATAAGTGATGCTCAGATCCCAATGGATGCATAGGAATACCATAAGCACGACTCACCGAAAACACTTCACAACAAAAAAAAGGGTTGATGAGGGTGATATCGATATCACACACCCGTCGATAATCTTCAGCACTCATATACGCTTGCAAAGACGCCTTCATCAATGCCGGATCAAACACCCCGTCGTTTAAATAAAATAACCACCCAGGGCCGGCTGTACGCTTAATAGCATCAGCGAAATTGCTTTGCAACGCGGCGACGTCAATCTGTGAGCGCGTCAGCGATCGCCCGATGATTGCTTTTCGACGTAAAACTGTAAAAGAAGCCTCATTAAAATAAATGCCTTTTTTAATTAAATAAGACAGGAGTTCGATTCGATACAGCCCTAACACAAGTGGGCGATCCTCCTCATCCCAAGTCGATGATTCAATCGCTTTAGGCAAACAAGGGGCTAGTTTAGCAATGCTTTGTCGTTTAGCGGCTTCATCAACGATGGTTTGTCTGTGCGCCTGTTCGGTTGAGAAAAATAAAACTCGATTGCTTGCAATGAGTTCTGCATGATACTGCTGCTGGCGTACGAGCAACTGTGGCATCGCGGTTGCTGCGGCCTTGTTCATATCGCGCCATGCAAAGGTATTACCTCGCATAATATTCTCTCTTGCCCTTTCCTCATCCTGGCCACACATGAGCAGCACTTGACGTTGTTCCGCTAAAAATTGTTGCTCTCTCAGCATCAAGTCACCCGCAGCTTCATGCTCATCAAGTAATGTCTTAGCCCCTTCTCTATGGGTACGACGTAAGCGCTCAAAGGTTGTTCGCTGCTGTTCATATAACGCTTTGGCAGTCACACGAGCGCACTCAACTTCTTTGCTGAAGACGGTCCAGGTGGTGCTTTCTTCTATCAATATCGTCGCTCGTTCTTCATGCTCCAATGGCGCGATGTTCTGGGCGATACTCTGCTCCATCTGCGCAAGCTTCATGGCATCTACCCATATTGATATCTGCAGCGATTCATCACTCGGTCGCGTCTCTTGATAAATAGAATAAATCACGATAAGACGCGATAAGACGCCAGATACCTGGGGAGCCAATGCATCTACAAGTAAAGTTAATTCTTCAGGGAGCAAGGGTTTCTTTTTACTGCTTCGAGCCCCTAATTTTTTATCTATATCCTCTTTTATTTGGGGAAATGCCCTGCCAAATCGCTCATCAGTAAAGAGAGACGCAGGGATCGCTTGATCCTGCGCATACAATTGAAAAAATGTCGAAAGCCATTGAATCGCGTCATTCAGATGATTCCGCACAAGTCTTGCTGCAAAATCCTGAGAAGCAAGTTGTAATAAATCACGAACGAGAGCTCGAGGCAATATTCTACAATCAATATCGGAACCCAACTGTGACAGGGTCGAAATCTGTTGCCCAAAAAAGGCCTCGGGCAATAAATCTGTTCTATCTCTATCTAAAGATAATGCCTGATGAGATAGCGTTATCAGTGTAGGCGCATCCACTTCCTTCATAAATCGTTGAAACAGTAACTGGCCTTGGATTTTTTTTAAAAAATCTAATACCTCATCTGTCATCCGTGTCCCTATCAAACCCCATATCCCGTGAGGCGCAATACAAAACGCATAGCGCACTCCATTTATTTTTGTCTGCTGTCGATAGCTGCGGGTATTATTGCGATAAACGATGGTTTCAATGCCGACCAACTGACCATTCTCATAAAAAACCTCACGGCGGTCTTCAAAGCAAGAGGTCTCTACACGCCCCTGACGATGAGGCACAGCAACTATATTCTCACAATCTCGATGCCTTAATTCAAAATGTACAGGCTGCCCATTATAAGTGATGGAATCAAGGCATTTTGCCACTTTTAGCTGGTCTAAGGGCCACTTCAATAGACCGGTCTCATAAAACGTTTCTTTTCCGGACACCAGCCCCATTCTTTTTGATACATAGTCAAATTGGCCTGACTGAGCAATGATCGCAGGATCTTCCGTTGAAAAATGATTCCGCAACAAAAATCCTACGCCAGGTGCATGGTCTGACCCATTCTCTAAGCGATACACCGCCTGAGAAAAAGGCCTTTCGGCAACCGGATTACGCTCTCGAGTATAAACATCCACAGGCCCACAGCTCCTGGCATCATCCTCAAAAGACTCGGTCTGTTTACTCACATAACT
This sequence comes from Gammaproteobacteria bacterium, assembly GCA_026399205.1. GTDB lineage: Bacteria > Pseudomonadota > Gammaproteobacteria > Legionellales > Legionellaceae > 2-12-FULL-37-14. The sequence continues at coordinate 36,094 of JAPLRL010000057.1, read as the reverse complement.
AAACCCTTCTACATCTTCTATAAAAAAAGAGACATCCACCACGCCTGGTGATATCAGTGTTTTGACACTATGGTCATCTGGCCCAGAAGAAAAAGACGCCGCCCATTGCCCGCCTACATAACGCTCACACTGATACCGTACTAATGTTGTTTGCGCTGTACAGCGATCTAAGGCAGCAGAATAATCGTTTCCGTTGCCACTTAAACTCGTCATAATGGCACACAGATCAACGTCACGATTGAGCTCACGATAATAGCCACTTAAAAAGAAAGGAATCCGTCTCTGGTTAACGACTTCATATGCACCATGAAACTCTAGAATGAGAACCCGTCGATCACCGGTTATCTCACTAGGTCCAAACTCAACTTGTCTCGCATGAAAGTCTCTGAATCTTCTTTGTGGCTGATTCTCATAATAAGTCCCCCAACCATCTGAAAAATTAGATGTCAGGTCATCGAACACTGGTTTTAAAGGACGCGCCGGCATCCACCATTTGTATGAGTTAAAAGTTGGCATAATATCTAATTAAAATCGTAACTCCCCACGTCATCCTGAGCGCCAGCGAAGGATCTCCTGCTAATTAGCACATTGCTAGCTAGGGGGGATCCTTCGCTGGCGCTCAGGATGACGTGTACCTGGGTAGTTACTTAAAATCCAAAAAGTGGGAAAGGATATCATGCTATGAGGGGGGGGTTAAAGAAGATCTGTTGTAGAAGTTATATGGGGGATCGTCTCGTGCGGGGATCACGTAGGGTGGGCAAAGGAGCCCCGCACGATGATTTACGGTTGCTGTGGGCTTCCGGGCGACGTGCCCACCGGTAGCTCGGAGCCACCGGTGGGCACGTCGCCCGGGAGCTCCCCGTAACCTGGAACATTATCGTGGGCTCCTTTGCCCACCCTACAACGACCCTACAACGACCCTACAACGACATCGTTAATTTCGAGCTCACTGCTAACTCAGGGCCCTCTAGCGTCTGAATATAAACCTCAGCCCCTTCACGCAAAAGAATACGTAGATCTTCTGGTATTGAGCAGCATATTGGTGTAAGCCTCGCATCAACCACCGGCAAACCATGCTCACGATACACCGCAAAGACCTCGCCACACCACACGGCTCGATCGACTGTTTTAATCTCTCGCCACTCAAGGGGCATAAAACAATCTTGCATCTCTGCAGTCATCGTTTCAGAAGACAGTGTCCCCCCCCCTAAATGAAACACCCAGGCAGATCCCGCTATACGTACCGCAGGAGTCAATACATTGAGTTCTAATGCACGTAACTCTATGCCACTGCGTGACAACGTACGCTCAACGACCGCTTTACGGAGAAAGATCTTCATGGACGCCGCATCAAAACAAATCCCTTTTTTCATTAAAAAAGACATCAGCTGCATGCGGTACAGCGCTAAAACAAGGGGCTGAAGCACTTCATCCGCCTCAATAATAGCGCTAGGTAAACAAGGCACGAGTTGACGAATAGACTGCCCTCGAGCCATCTTCTCGCGATTGCTGCTTTCAAAAAAGGTCAATTGATGACGTAGCTGGCTGTATACTGTTGCTTGCTCTGCCTCAATCACCGATCGTTCACTCCATTCCCCTTGATGCGGTTGTAATTCTCTTTCTTTTTGCTCAGCAGCCTTTCTCAAATCACGTCGCTCAAAGACTTCACTTCTCTCTTCACTCGCCCGATGACCTTCTTCTTGTTGAACTACGCAAAGGAGTGCAGCGCATTGTCCTTGTTGCCAAACTTCTTTTGCGCGCAGCGCCTCTCGCTCGTTTTTAATCGCGAGTCTCAATGATTTTCTTTCCTCTCTAAGCGTCTCTAACCCGCTGCATTCCTGCTTCAAGATCTGCTCTCGAAAGGCAACTTCCAAGGCAGCGACATCTTGCGCCATCTCCTGAAAAAATGCATCGATAAGCGTTTTCCGCGCTAACATTTCCGCAGGAACCGAGCCCGCCAATTGCCCTGCAATCTCTTGTTGAAAAAACTGTAACACGTCTTTCACCATCGGCGTAAACTTCACTCGCTGACGTAACACATTCATCATGAGAATCCGTTTTAGCATCAAGGATACATCTGGAACCAGGGCGGTTAACAAGGCTTGGATGTCTTCTTCAGACAATCGCTTGGCTTGAGCCTCACATAAGACATTGGGAAACGCTCGCGTAAACCCTTCGTCTTTTAACATTTTCCTCAAAATAGGCTGATTATTAACACGTAATTCGAAAAACTGTCTCAACCACGCGACGCCATCTGCGACCTGCCCTTGCACCGCCTTTTTTTGAAAATCTTGTTGAATGGCTTGAAGTACGGTCAATAATGACAAGGGGGCACACTGCCTCACATCCAAAAAGAGCTGCGGAGAAAAGGCCTTTGAATCACTTAATAATACCTCAGGCACACCGCTAGGCTGTTTGCGAGGTGTGCGTAGCTGCGCTATACACACCCGATTGATATCTGCAATCGACACCACTTGAAGAAGACGTTGATATAAAGCACTGCCTTTAATATGCTCGATAAAATAAAATAAATCTTCTAAATAGTCATTATTCATAACCCCTTGGATGGCTCTTCCGGGTGCATAAATAAAAACACAATTCACCCCTTGAATCGGTTCTTGTTGAGCATATCGATGTTCATTCATCAGGCGATCCACCATCAGACTCATGCCCACTTCACGACCCATTTTACACTCCGACTCGCAGCTCATCTCATAAGAGGAGCGACGTATGTTTCCATCATAAATTTGCCCAGCAATTTTACGGTCAAACTGCAGCTCTTCTTTTTTAAAAAACAAAGGCAGCCCTTCATACAGCATGCCTTCAACAAACCCTGCTGCGCGCATCGCCCGCAACGCATCAGATCGCTGCGATAATCGGGAATAAAAACGCTGCGTCCCTGAAAACAAGAAATACCCGTCATTCATTAAGCAAAACGTACCGCGCTCCATACGAATATCAACCCTTTGGCCTGTATCAGAGGCTATAGACATCGTAAAACTCTGTCCAAAAGGATTCAGACCTGCTTCATCAAATTCATAAAACGTGAGACCACGAGGGCTTTTAACCCACTCTCTTAATGGCCCAATATAGGTCTGTCTGGAGGCCTCCATTGTCCCCATCTGTAGCGAAGAAAAATGCTTAGAATGAGATTGAGCCACCCGCTCAATTGTTCCAGACGCGGTCATCAGATCAAGATATTCATGGCGGGGGGTTAATACATACATGTGAACAGCTTGGCCCTGTTCATAATATTCAAATTGAATACTCATCGGGGCGCTTGTGGCTTCATCAGCATCTACTGCGATTTCAGTATAGGTTTCGGCTTGCTGAATTGGATCAGCCATACCAGCATCGATGCGATACAATCCACGATATTCAATAATGCTCGTGTGTGCTTGATCACCTTCGGTTGATGCAATTTCCTGTCTACAAAAAAATGTTTGCAACGTCCCTCGTGGTGTCTCACATGGGGGTTCCCAGCCTTGGGGGTAGCGTGTGATGACATCCATAAAGATAGCGCTTAATTCGCGCCCGGCCCGCCATTGTTCGAAAGTTTCGTAGGTATACATACCACTCCAAAAAGGTAACTACTCAGGCCCACGTCATCCTGAGCGCCAGCGAAGGATCTCCCCCAGCCGGCAAGGTGCTAATTTGTAGGAGATCCTTCGCTAGCGCTCAGGATGACGTGGGGCCTCCAAACTTATTTTACTGCGCAATATGATTGCGTCGCCGCCACGACCGGTGCCTGCAGGGTCTGAAGATAAACCAAGGCCCCTTCACGGAGGGTATGCATGAATTCGTCGAAAGTTTGAATGGATCCCGCGGACAAGCCGCGGGACGTCGGCGTCATGCAAGGCAGTTTGGTCTTCAGTTGATTCAAGATAGACGCCCGACAAGTCGCCATGGCGTCGGGAATAGGAATCCCGTGGGCCTTGCACTGTGAAAAGACTTCGCAACAAAACACTTGGCGAAGTAGCACGTCTCCCACTGGCACCATCCTTGGCCATTCAGATGAGAAACACTCATGCGCCTCTCGTTGAATAACCGCAGGATCAAGCACCCCTGCCGCTAAATAAAACATCCACGCAGGACCCGACACTCGTAAGGCGGGGCTCAATCTATCTCGCTCTACAGCTTGCCTATCAATACCGGATCTTGTTAGGGTTCGCGCGATCACGGGCTCTCGGCGAAGGACCTGCTGAGAATGGCTATCAAAATAGATACCCCGATTCGTTAAGAAGCACATGAGTCGTATTCGATATAGCGCCAACCATAACGGTTGGAGCTCCTCATCTGCCTCAACAATAACCGCGGGTAAACAAGAAACCAGTTTCTGAATGCTCTGCCGGCTACTTTCTTCTGCATATAGCTGACGTCGCAGCACTTGCTCCGATAAGAAAAATAAACCCCGTTGTTCAGCGAAGAATACTTCTTGTCGCTCGTTGGTTTCTGATCCATCGATGACCGCTCTTGCTAGAGAGTCTGCTGCTAAGCAATCCCGTACTCTGCTATCAGCCTCTATCTCAACAACAGCCTTCGTTTCTTTTTTATACAAGTTAAATAGTTTTTTTCTTTCAGTCTGTTCTGATTGAGCCTGCTGTGCTGACGTAGCAAGCGAGTCGTTCAGCAACGCAGTTAAATCTTGTTGATATTTCACCCACCGGGACTGTTGTGGTTGTAAACCTGCCGACGCTGTTTGATAGTTTTTCAACACTATATTTCTGTCTTTAGCTTGAGTGCGACCGACTTCACCTCTCAACGTTTCTTCTTCTTGTACTAGTGCGCTCAACTCACGTTTCTGTGCCTCAAGAAACGCAGCATGCGCCTCTTTACGCGCCGCCTGCTCTTTTTTAGATCCAAGTTGTTGTGCTCGCAAGCCCGTCAGCATGTGTCGTAATCTTATCTGCTCAGTCGTGAGTACTTTCTTATCGCCCTCTTCAACTCTTGATAAACCACGCCGCAGGCTATTTTCCAGCCCAACAACCTCTGCAAGCATTAAGGCATTCATCTCATGAGCACCCTCATTCATGAGTGCGTGTCTGACTTCAGTTTCACACGGCTCCATCGCAACCAAGGCGCTATTTACGTCCTCTGGCAATCGCTGAAGCAAACTTAAAATGCGTTCCGCCAACGGCTCTCGCCTGAAAGAATATATCAATGCAATCCGCTCAAGAACCCAAAAGACGGGTCTCACCAATGCTTCTTCCAGTGTTTTAATTTCCTCTGCAGACACATATTTACCCTGCTGCTGGGTCAAGCTTCCCTGCAATAATGGAAACCCTTTTTTAAAGGTCTCACCCAATAACTGCTTTCTCGATAGACGACCTTGTTCGATAGTGAGCTGAAGAAACTCTCTAAACCAACGCAGCGCGTCAAACAATGGATTACGCAAGGTTTTGTTTTGAAAATCCTGATAAACCAAATCAATGAGCGCAAACAAAGGTTTGCGATGAACAACCCTAAAATCAAAGGGGTTATCGATGACTTCATCCTGAAATGGCCCAATACATGCCCCCAATAAACTATCGGGTCTTGCTGCCATAGGGCAAGGCTCAACCGAAGATGCGTCTTGACAGGCCTGAAGTACGGTTTGTCGTGGAAAATGTTGCGTGAAATATTGATATAATTCACTACCACGAATGAGCTCTAAAAATCCAAGTAAATCATCCGAAAGGGCCCCATTCACAAAGCCCTCAACGCGCCCATCAGCTGTAAGCCGAAGGGCATATTCATGCCCTGAAATAGGCGCGATTTGGGTAACCGACTCATCCGCGGTCAAACGATCCAATCTTTTCAAAAGACCGATCGCGCAACCTCGCTGGTAGGTCCACTCTTCATCAGCATCACAAGAAGATACGGTGACTTTTCCATCAAACAATTGCCCATCAATCAAGCGCTCAATGTATTGTGTTTCTGTCTTAAAAAAGAGATTTTTAGCTTGGATTTCTGCAAGAAAGCCTGCGTCCCTAAGCGCTGGAATGTTAGGATCATCTGGGTGTAAATAAGAATAGCGCTGTTGTTGACCTGACGCTAAAACATAATGAGATTTATTCGTACTAATCGCATTAAACTCCCCAGAAAATATTTGTATATCATGCGGGTATGGAGAGTCGCGCAACATAGGCATCTCAAACGTCATCCCTGTGACTGGTGTCTGTTCCTCATTAAATAGGGCACATCTCCTGACCCCCGCCGATTCATGAAGGGTAAGCGTTGGCAAAAAAACACCATCATCTCTCTGTGTGCTCAGGACCAAACCCGAGCCTAATGTTGAAAAATAATGCGTTATCTGCTCAATCCTGTCTGGATAAAAAAATTTAAGATCATCCTTCCCTGGCAATAGCTCACTGATATAAATAGCCTGTTGAACATCAAACAGTTCCACTCGCTCATAGCGCGGTTTCAAGTCCCCTAGCAACGCCAGCACAGCCGCATCATCGCCATTAACCAGTACGTCCAGTTGCGCGCGTGTATATGATACTGGGTCGAATTGATAATAACTCGCAGCTAAACACACCGGCAAGATACGTTTGCCCGCGTCAACCACAGTATGAATACCGCGATACTCAACAAACGCACTTTCTCCATTCTCAAAGGGAGAAATGATCAGCAGTCTATGACAAAAAGGAATCTGATTTCCACATTGCTTTTGCCACCCCACAGGATACAACTTCGTCACATCTTTAAAAACAGAGATTAAAGTACGTGGTGGATTCCACCAATTGTGCATGAAAGGAGAAGGCATGCTAACTCATAAAAATTAAATGAGGAGCATTATTACAATAATTCTACATTGAGTCAATTAAATGAGCTTGATTTGTTGTTCGAGCCACGTCCTTAAAGTTTTTTACACTCGAATACCCCCTCTCCCGCGCTAGAAACTTGAACAGTATGATGAAGTTCTTCGCTGGGGAGGGTTGGGGAGGGGGTAAAGCCTAAACCCTTTGTAGCCCCCTCCCTAACCCTCCCCCGCGTTCAGCATATAAGTTTTACAAGGGCTTCGCGCGCGGGAGAGGGGACTTGATCGGAGTATATGAAAACTTTAAGGACGATACCTCAGCCCTGACGGTCGCGGTTCGGATATACAGTTACTTCGCAACCCACACCAACACCGTCACAAAGGCGATTAAAATCACCCCCAGTATCCCGAGTGTCGTGAAGCTCTTAGACATGTTCTCCCGTGAAAACACCTGGGGAGAGGATTTAATTTGATGGTATAAAAACCACAAGATCAACCCTGCTGCTGCAATCGCTAAAATTTGATACAACGTTTCCATGCCTTACCTCATTCAAACGCATCAGAAAAAAATTGGTTTGCCCCAATGCCGTGTGAGATCATCACATCACGTAAACTTCGCATCCGCTCAAAGGGACCAGCCAACACCACCTGAACTTTTGAGACATCAAATTCGGCGAAAGACAGTAATTTTTCAACCCACGCCTCATCTGCATTGTCCATCAAGCAAGGTAAATAACGAAAAGCAGGCACCCGTTCGACCCACTGCTGGACCAAATCATCCATATACCAATCTGGCGCACTACGCACCATCCAACATAAAACGGTTGGCGGCATTAATCCATCGGCAAGCCATTGCTCAATGATCGCTTTTAAGGGTGCAAATCCGGTGCCTTGTCCTAACAATAAGGTGGGGCGCGTCACATCCAACTGCCCTACATGACAATTTCCTAAAGGCAAAAAAATAGGCACTTCACCTTGTGCGCGCATCTCTTGTAACACATGTTGATGGATCACATGTGCCGGATGATGACGAACATGCAGTTCATAACAGTGGGCGCCTAAGGGTGCATTGGCAATAGAGTAAGAGAGCGCATCGGTTGCCATTAAAATTTGTAAATATTGACCGGCTTGATAAGGCACATAATGAGGAGGTTTTAATATCACGCGTAGAATGGTATCGGTCAACGGTTCAATAGAGGAAATCTCTGCTTGCATAGGTACATCTGCTACCATGGTCATAATCCTAGCTCCGTCCAATATGCATTGACTTGCATACACACATCCTTGTCCATTTTAATTTCTCGCCCCCATTCTCGCGTCGTTTCCCCAGGCCATTTATTGGTGGCATCAATCCCCATTTTAGAACCAAGACCACTCACAGGTGAAGCAAAATCAAGATAATCAATGGGGGTTTCTGCAACCATCATGGTATCTCGAATCGGGTCAACCCTCGTGGTAATAGCCCAAATCACCTCTTGCCAGTTACGTGCATCAATATCATCATCACACACAATCACCATCTTGGTATACATAAATTGTCTTAAAAAAGACCAAACCCCCATCATCACCCGCCGTGCATGCCCCGGATATTGCTTACGTATGGTCACAATGGCTAAACGATACGAGCATCCCTCAGCAGGCAAATAAAAATCAACGATTTCTGGAAATTGTTTTTGTAAAAAAGGAATAAAAACTTCGTTTAAAGCCAATCCTAAAATAGCCGGCTCATCTGGCGGTTTACCTGTGTAGGTTGAATGATAAATAGGCTCATCTCGATACGACATGCGCTCAATCGTCATCACCGGAAACGACTGCACATCGTTATAATAGCCGGTATGATCGCCAAACGGGCCTTCAGGCGCAATATCCCCTGGGTGAATCACGCCTTCTAACACAAATTCGGCTCTGGCCGGTACATGTAAATCACTGCCTAAACACTGCGCAAGCTCTGTACGCGCACCTCTCAACAATCCTGCAAAGGCATATTCAGATAAGGCATCAGGAACCGGGGTGACCGCTGCTAATAAAGTGGCCGGATCTGCCCCCACGGTCACCGCGATAGGAAAGGGCTCTTGCGGATGAGCTGCCTGCCAGGCTTGATAATCTAACGCCCCGCCTCGATGGGCTAACCAACGCACCACCACTCGATTAGGGCCCAAGACTTGTAAACGATAAATGCCGCTATTTTCACGTGATTTTTTAAGATTTTTTGTGGTCACTAACCCCCAAGTAATGAGAGGGGCGACATCGTCTGGCCAACAGGTTTGAATGGGTAAGCGCTGTAAATTAACATCTGGCCCTTCAAGCACATGCGTTTGGCAAATAGGACGGCTGATGATTTTAGGCGCCATGGTCATGGCTTTTTTCAACAAAGACCATTTTCCCAGTGCGTCTTTTAATCCTTTCGGTGGATCGGGTTCTTTAAGTGAAACTAAGAGATGACCAATATCGCGTAATGCAGAGATGGAGTCTTCACCCATCGCCAAAGCCACTCGCTCTACCGTGCCAAATAAGTTACCTAACACAGGAATCGCGTTGTCTTTAGGATGGGTGAATAATATTGCAGGCCCTTGCTCACGCAAGACTCGATCGCAAATTACTGTCATCTCGAGATAAGGTGAAACAGGATAACCCACCCGTTTCAACAAGCCTTTAGATTCAAGCTGTGTTATAAAATCTCGCAGATCAACATAATGCATATCGAGCTGATTACTCCATCACTCCTGACGCCGCATGGCATCAAAGAATTCAGCGTTGGTTTTATGGTTTTTCATGCGCTCGATTAAAAATTCAATCGCATCACATTCGTCCATAGATTGCAGAATTTTTCTTAAAATCCACGTTTTTTGTAAATCTTCAGGGGTCAATAATAAATCTTCACGACGCGTCCCGGAGCGATTAATATTAATCGCAGGAAACACCCGCCGCTCAGAAATCGATCGACTTAAATGCACTTCCATATTTCCCGTGCCTTTAAATTCCTCGTAGATCACTTCATCCATTTTAGACCCAGTATCGACCAATGCGGTTGCGATAATCGTTAAGCTTCCACCTTCTTCAATATTCCGCGCAGCCCCATATAATCGTTTAGGTCCACGTAAAGCATTAGCATCAACCCCACCGGTTAAAATTTTACCTGAGGCCGGCACTACAGCGTTATACGCTCGAGCCAACCGGGTAATCGAATCTAATAAAATGACTACATCGCGTTTATGTTCAACCAAACGCTTCGCTTTTTCCACGACCATTTCGGCCACTTGAACGTGACGGGTAGGTGGCTCATCAAAGGTACTCGCAATTACTTCTCCGCGAACAGAGCGCTGCATTTCGGTGACTTCTTCAGGACGCTCATCAATTAAGAGCACCATTAAATAACAATCCGGATAATTTTTTTCGATTGAATGTGCAATATTTTGCAGCATCAATGTTTTCCCCGCTTTAGGAGGAGACACAATTAACCCGCGTTGACCGCGCCCAAATGGAGCACATAAGTCAATCACACGCGCAGTTAAGTCTTCGGTACTGCCATTACCTTGTTCCATCACCAAGCGCTTATTCGCAAACAAGGGGGTCAGGTTTTCAAACAGAATTTTATTTTTAGCGCTATCAGAGGTGTCATAGTTCAACTGATCAATTTTGAGCAGTGCAAAATAACGCTCGCTGTCTTTGGGCGGGCGAATTTTACCAATGATAGAATCGCCAGTGCGTAACCCAAAGCGACGAATTTGACTAGGAGACACGTAAATATCATCGGGTCCTGCCAAATAAGATTCGTCTTCGGATCGTAAAAAACCGAATCCGTCGGGTAGAATCTCTAACACCCCACCCCCTGCAATATCTTCCCCTTTATGGGCATGGGCTTTAAGGGCCGCAAACAAAATATCTTGTTTACGCATACGAGCTGTGTTTTCTACACCGATTTCTTGGGCAATTGTAACCAATTCGGCAATAGGCAAACGCTTTAGTTCTCTCAGATCCATTAAGACTCACTTGATAAGTTAGTTAATAACAAAAGGAATATCCAGGTAATATATATAGGATGGATGATAAGACGCTTCACCACTGAATTTCGGGGTTACTATAACATAGTAATGAAATAGAAACAATCATTCAAAGATACAAAATCAGAGCAATAAACCGTAGGGTGGACAAAGGAGCCACACGCTGAGCTGACCGTTTGACTTCAAACTCCCTGGCGACGTGTCCACCGTTAGCTCGGAGCGGTGGTGGGCACGTCGCCAGAGGAGGTCCAGTGGCCTGATGAAGCAGCGTGCGGGGCCGACGTCCACCCTACGTCTTTGAATGCGCTATCTTAAAGCACTTATGCACTTTAGGCTGACGCTTAAAATCGACATCAATCGTTTGTGGCGTGATGTCTTGAATGGTATAGCGCTCACTTAATTCCGCATCCAAGCGAAAGCGACGTAAATTGGTGGAAAAATATAACACGCCATTTTCGGCAAGAAGGCGCATCACTTCATCAATGAGCCAGACGTGATCGCGTTGCGTATCTAACGATTCTTCCATGCGCTTAGAGTTAGAAAACGTGGGGGGATCTAAAAAAATCACGTCATAGCGCTGTCTTGCCTGTTGGAACCATTTTTTGACATCCATGGCAATAAACTGATGTTGTGAGACATGCAGTTGGTTGGCTCTAAAATTATCTTCGGCCCAGCGTAAATAGGTTTTAGACATATCCACGTTGGTGGTCAATGCGCCAGCAAGGGCTGCATGTACACTGGCAGTTGCTGTGTAGCAAAATAAATTTAAAAATTTTGCGCCTTTGGGAAGCTGGCCAAACTGGAATCGTAAGGGGCGGTGATCTAAAAATAAACCGGTATCTAAATAATCACGCAAATTCACAATGAGTTTCGCAGCACCTTCATGTACCGTTAAGGTTTCTCTTTCATGACTGTGTTTTTCATATTGCGCCTGACCTTTTTGCTGTTTACGCTGCTTAATAACTAATTTTTCCACGGGAATGGCGCAGGCTTTTATGACGGCTTGAATCATCTCTAAGCGACGCTTTTCAGCAACGGTAATTGAAACCGTCTCAGGTGGCATATATTCTTGTAAAACAACATTGTCTAAATACCGATCGACTGCAAATGCATATTCAGATAAATCTGCATCATATAAACGATAGGCTTCAATATGCAGACGCTTCGCCCACTTTGCTAGATGTGCGCCATTTTTGGTTAAGCGATTCACCAGCATGGTGATATTGTCTTCTGAAGGGGTGAGTTGCGTATCGTTTAAACGGTTCGTTTTATCTAAATGAAATAAATATAAACGGCACGGCAACGCGCCATTTTGAATGGCATATTGCTTATGTGCCCGTAAGCCAATCGCTTTTGCCAATACGTCATTAAGAGTGAGGACCCCTGCTTCCCAGCCGGCATACTGGGTGTGTAACACATGCCCTAGCGATTGATACAGCGATAAAAGCGCACCCATCTCTCCTAAGCGCTCACCATAGGGTGGATTGCATAAGAGTACGCCTTGGGGCGCAGGTGCCTCACAAGCATCCAATGGATTCACCGCAAATGAAACCAGTTTTGCAACCCCCGCACGCTCTGCATTGCGTTTCGCCGATTGAATGTTTTTTTGATCAACATCACTGCCCAATAACTGCAGCGTCACAGGCTTAACTTGATCTAAAGCCTCTTGCTTTATTTTATTCCAAAGCGACTCGTCGTGTCCTAGCCAATGGGTCCAACCAAAACCACTTCTGAGGATTCCCGGCGCAATATTTGCAGCCATCATGGCCGCTTCAATCACTAACGTTCCCGAACCGCAAAAAGGATCATGAAACGCTCCCCCTAGTTCGATCCACTTTGACCAACCCGCACGAATCAGGAGTGCCGCTGCCACATTTTCTTTAATGGGCGCTTCACCGCCATCGAGTCGATACCCTCGTTGATGTAAGCTACCGCCACTTAAATCTAGGCTTACAGTAAGGTGATCGTCTTTTAAATATGCATGAATATGAATATCAGGATGCGCTTTATCAACGGAGGGACGCACGCCCTTTAATTGTCTGAAATAATCGACCACGCCATCTTTAACAAGCTGTGCGCCATACATCGTGTTACGAATTTGCGGGCTCACACCATGAAAACTCACCGCAAAAGAATGCTCACTCGAAAACACGGTTTGCCAATGAAACTCTCGACATAATTGAGCAATCAAGCCCTCTGTCGCAACCTCACCTGCAAACAAAATCAGTTGCACACGGTTGGCTAAGCGCGACCAAAGGCACAAGTGATAGATGGTGCTAAGTGTGCCAACACCGAAGACGCCTTGGGGGCTGACGCGATCGACTTGTAGGCCTAAGGATTTGACTTCTGTTTCTAGCAAATATTCTAGCCCTTTGGGGCAACTAACAAATAGGTTGTACTGCATAAATTAAGATCCCTACAACCAATACACAAAAACGAACAAAAACAACCAGACCACATCTACAAAGTGCCAGTACCAAGCCACGGCCTCAAATGCAAAATGTCGCTCGGGTGTAAAGTGATGCCGGTAACAGCGCACGGTGATCACAGTCAACATGATGGTTCCTATGGTCACGTGTAAGCCATGAAATCCGGTGAGCATAAAAAACGTGGTGCCATAAATACCGGCATTTAAGGTGAGTCCCATTTCAGTATATGCTTCGTGATATTCATAAGCCTGGCAAATTAAAAATAAAATCCCCAACATCACCGTGGCACACATTGCAAACAATAGTGATCGTTGTTTTTTTAATTTCAGTGCCCAATGCGCCCAGGTGATGGTGACGCCAGATGTCAATAGAATCATGGTATTCAATGCTGCTAACCCCCAGGCACCCATGGGCTCATGAGCCCCTGCAAATACTTGATTATTTGGGTTAAACACTAAGGGCCAATGCGCCTGAAAATCAGGCCATAAAACCAAGTGGGTCATGGGGTGAATCGTACCGCCTAATAAGGGGACGGACCAATAGCGTGTAAAAAATAATGCGCCAAAAAACGCGCCAAAGAAACACACTTCTGAAAAAATAAACCAACACATCCCCCAACGAAAGGAGTGATCGACCTGCAAATTATACAGCCCCTTAGCGTTTTCATAGATGACTTGCCCAAACCAGCCAAACATCATAAAAACAAGGATAAATAATCCCAACAAAAACACATAAGGACCATACCAGTCATGATGCAACCAAGACGCAAAACCGACCAAAAAGGTGGTTAATCCAATGGAAGCCACCAAGGGCCAATGACTGGGGGCGGGAATATAATACGTACCATACTCACTCATGTAGACGCTCTCCTCTTACGATTGACGGACGCGACTCGTCACGTCAAACAATGTATATGACAATGTAATGGTTCGAATCGATGCTGGTAACCCAGGATCTAAGTGAAACAAAATGGGCATGTGCATGGCTTCATGTGGGTTGAGCGTTTGCTGCGTAAAACAAAAACACTCGGTTTTTTTAATGTATTTTGCAGCCAACCCAGGCGTAATACTGGGGATCGCTTGCACCACCATGCGCTGCTCAGATTGATTTTCAGCATAAAAGGTCAGTTTGGTCATGGCCCCTGGATGAATATCAACTTTTTTGATTTCTGGATGAAAAAGCCAAGGTAACGTGGCATTTTGTGTCGCAACAAACTGCACAGTGACCGTTCGGTTTTTTTGAATACCCGCTTTTTTTTCATCATAATCAACCACGATCATGCTGGGTTTTCCGTTGATTCCGAGCGCCTGGCACATGCGATTATAAATCGGGACCATTGCAAACCCAAATCCAAACATCGACACCGTCAAAATAGACAACATCCACACAATCCGGTGGTGTCTTTTTCGATCCCCCATCAGTCTTCTCGCCAAGACAAAATATCGGGCGCAGTTGTAAAGCTATGGTAAGGCGGTGGCGATGACAAAGTCCACTCTAAACCATGCGCGCCTTCCCAAACTCTATCTGTAGCGGGTGCGCCTTTGCGAACGGTTTGAATCACATTATATAAAAATATCAGCTGCGAGAAACCAAACACAAATGCCCCAATGGTGACAATCATATTAAAGTTCGTAAACTGCAAGGCATAATCAGGGATTCGTCTCGGCATTCCCGCGAGCCCTAAAAAATGCATGGGGAAAAACGTCACATTCACAGAAATCACTGACAACCAAAAATGCCACTGCCCAAGGCGTTCGTTATAATAATGTCCTGTCCATTTAGGCAGCCAATAATATGTTGCCGAAAACAGTGCAAAAATCACCCCAGGCACCAATACATAATGAAAGTGCCCTACCACAAAATACGTGTCTTGGTACTGGAAATCAGCTGGAACCAACGCCAACATCAATCCCGTAAACCCACCAATCGTAAATAAAAATACAAACGCAATCGCAAATAGCATTGGCGTTTCAAACGTCATTGCACCCCGAAACATCGTCCCCACCCAATTAAATACCTTGATTCCGGTCGGCACTGCAATCAACATGGTGGTATACATAAAAAATAACTCAGCACCCAACGGTACCCCGCTGGTAAACATATGATGCACCCAGACCACAAACGACAAAAATGCAATGCTCACAGTCGCATACACCATAAAGTGATACCCAAATAACGGCTTTCGACTAAAGGTCGGAATGACCTCGGAAATCACTCCAAACGCAGGTAACACCAAAACATATACTTCAGGGTGTCCAAAAAACCAAAATACATGTTGAAATAAAATAGGATCGCCGCCACCGGAGGCCTCAAAAAAACTGGTCCCAAAATGCCTATCAGCTAACATCATGGTCACAACACCTGCAAGAACCGGCATGATGGCAATCAGTAAAAAAGCGGTGATCAACCAGGTCCAAACAAACAGCGGCATTTTCATGAGGGTCATGCCGGGTGCGCGCAAATTCAAAATAGTGGCAATAATATTAATAGAGCCCATGATAGAAGAAATCCCCATCATGTGAATGGAAAAAATCATAAAATCAGTGCTGGCTGGTGCATATTTGGTTGACAGTGGCGCATACATCGTCCATCCAAAATTAGGCCCGCCGCCCGCGTGAAACAAGGTAGACAACAGTAAAGTAAATGCAAAAGGCAACAGCCAAAAACTCCAGTTATTGAGCCTTGGTAGTGCCATATCAGGCGCGCCAATCATCATGGGAATTTGCCAGTTCGCCATCCCTGTGAATGCGGGCATAACGACCCCAAACAGCATCACCAATCCATGTAACGTCGTCATTTGGTTAAAGAAATTCGGATCCACCAATCGATGGCCGGGTTGAAATAACTCTGCGCGAATCACCAGCGCCATAGCGCCTGCAACAAAAAAACTCGCTAAAGCAAGAAAAAGATATAACGTGCCAATATCTTTATGGTTTGTTGTAAACAACCAACGCTTCGCCCAACCCACCACGCCACGCCCTTGCATGGGTCCATGATGGTCATGGTCACCTTCATCATGCTCAAGTACCTGACTCATGGCCGTCCCCCTGCTTTAAATTGTTTTACAATTGTCGGTGGAGCAATCGGTGCTCCGCGCTCTTTCGCTACGTCTTGGGGTTGGACAATATCATTCGTATTATTTCCCCAGGCATTTCGCTCATAGGTCACGATAGCCGCTATTTCTAAATCACTTAAGACATCTTTATACGATTGCATTGCAGATCCCGCCACCCCATTTAAAATCAATTTAATGTGTCTAGATATTGGTTTGCCAATTGAAATAGAACTAGATTTCAGGCCAGGGTATAACGGAGGGAGCCCCTCGCCATTCGCCTGATGACACGCCAAGCACACCTCATGATATTTTTTCTTACCCAAACTCATTAAGTCTGCGCGTGAAGCGGGCGGCTGATCAGCTGGCGTCACTTGCTTCACCGCGTATTGATCCGTCACTTTGACTTGCTGCGTGACCCATTTCGCGTAGTCCGCTTCTGGTAGCGCTTGCACCACAATTGGCATAAACCCATGATTAATACCGCACAACTCCGCGCATTGTCCGCGGTATGTTCCTGGTTTTTCAATCCACGCCCAGGCCTCGTATAAATACCCAGGAATCGCGTCGCGCTTTACTCCTATCTCTGGCACCCACCAGGAGTGAATCACGTCTTGTGAGGTCACTAAAAAGCGAATTTTTCTATTAATCGGGAGCACCAAAGGACGGTCCACTTCTAACAAATACCATTCGCCCTTCGGTTTTTTATTATGAATTTGCTCATAAGGCGTCGACAACAAACTAAAATAACTGATCCCTTCATTTAAATATTGATATTGCCATTTCCATTGCGAACCAATAATTTTAATGGTGACATCCGCGTCTCGCGTATCTTCCATTCGCATCAACACCCGCGTTGCAGGATACGCAAGCCCGACTAATATCAAAAAAGGAATAATAGACCAAATGATTTCTAAACGCGCATTTTCTGAAAACGTTGCCGGCACATAGCCTTTTGATTTGCGATGATAAATCAACGAGTACAACATCACCCCAAACACCACAACACCAATCACTGCACAAATATAAATAGCAACCATATGCAAGTCGTACATATCTCGACTAATGGGAGTGACCCCACGATACATGTTCAATTGCCAAGGATCTGCTGCAGAATAGACAGAGCTAACGCCCAATAACCCCATCAGGATCGCAAAAATAGAAGCCGTCGTCCCGCGCTTTATGCGCGGGATCCAGCGATGTTTTATGCTTTGCATCTGTTGTCTCACCATAACGAATAATTGCCCGTATTATCAGACTGACTGACCATATATTTCACTGCCTCAATGATTTCACCTGTCGTACATTGAGGGCAGCCTCCATGCTGAGGATGTGCCTCACCACGTAAGGTATTGAGAATTAAAACATCCATGTTTTTAGTAACAAGGTGACGCCATACGCCTTGATCGCCGATTTTAGGCGCGCCCTCTTTTCCTTCGTTATGACACGCAGCACAGGTTTCGTTATAAACCTCTTTACCACTTGCAGGAAACTGCTTTACCCCACCATTGGCGACTTCATCCCACTGCGAACGGGTTAACGAGTTATTTAAAATATAATCTACAGCCGAAATAAGATCGTTCTCAGAACACGTCACACACGCCCCTTTAACAGGCATGCTATTGTAGCCATTAATGGTGTGACGATAAAGGCCGGTTAAGCCATTTTGCTGTAACCGTCTATACCAATTTGCAGCATTGCCAATTGAGGGTGCACTCATCACACCGACTTGATGACACACATCACAAGCTTTTCCATATACCTCACGCCCTCTACGTAACGACGGCGGTGCAGATGAGGGTGACACGCCCAACAATTCTTCACTCACCACGGTTTTTAAATAGGTGGCAATCGCGAGTCTATCGGCATCAGTCATGTATTGTAAGCTATTATGGTTCACTTCAGACATCGGGCCTGCGATGGGGCCGGCTTGATTAATCAGCTCTCCTGTTGAAAACACGTCAGCCACTTGCTGATGGCTCGCGGATTTCAACCCATATTTGGTGATATTGGGCGCCCAGAATCCATCGACAAACCCGCCGGTTAGAAAATAACGTTTTTTCGGTGCCCCTAATATACTGAGCGGGGTATGGCACATTCCACAATGCCCAAGTCCCTTAACAATATAGCGCCCTCGGTTCCATGCAGCGGTTTGCTCGGGATCGTAAGGATCTTCGCTATCATCTGCAAAAAAGAACAGCAAATTCCAGCCCCACAGTGAAAAACGGGCACCAGGCATATTAAAAGGGAATGGCTGAGGTTTATTTTCATGATGCACCGCGGGTATGCTCATAAAATATGCATACATGGCTTTAGCATCTTCATCGGTCACTTTCGAGAAATAAAGATAAGGGAACACAGGAAAAAGATTTTGTCCTTGAGGACCCCTGCCGTGTTTAAGCGCATCAATAAAATTTTGTTCAGTCCACTGACCAATGCCGGTTTCTTTATCGGGTGTGATATTGGGGGTATAAAATGTGCCAAACGGCGTTTTAAGGGGTAAGCCACCGGTGTATGAAGGTAAACCTTTAGATACATTGGTATGGCAAGAGATACAATCTCCCATTTTTGTTAAATATTCACCCTGTTTAATCAGTGCAGTCCTCGCAGGATCAGCATCTGTTTTGACCTGTGGGTAAGCGGGATAGTAGCCGTCTAATAACACTTCTTTTTTACTGCTAGGATCACCGGATTGAGCGAAGCCGAGCGTCATCCCAACCCAAAGGCATAGCGCGCTGATAAGCATGTTTTTTAGATATTTGAACAATAATCGCACCCTGCCTCCATTTTGTCTATTTTAAAACAGCATCGTAGGGTGGGCAAAGGAGCTTAGCACCAAACCCACTCAGTGCTAGAAACTTCCGGCGACGTGCCCACCGGTCACTCTGAGCCCAATTTCAGGCGACGTGCCCACCACCCGCTCCGAGCCACCGGTGGGCACGTCGCCTGGCGGGTTTGCAGAACCTGGTAGATCGCCGTGAGGCTCCTTTGCCCACCCTACGAGCTTTTAGTTTTCGCCGGCAGTATACCGCCACGCCCCCCCTCTTCGCAACCCTAAAACATTCTATCAAAACTGCCATTTTGCAAAAACAAACAACACGTTACCTACGTTGGTCCCGCCCGGCACATACGTTGCAAGGATAGTGAGCTTATCTGCGCCTGCCCCTATCATGGGTAAGGGAATACCAGGAAAGGGAATCCCATGGAAAATATCTTTTCTTTCTGTCACAAACCACGTAAAACCGCCTCCTAAATTAAATCGATGCTTAAAATGGGCCATTTTTAAAAATCCGTATCCGGCCAGCGGTTGAAAATTTTTATGAGAGTCTGAAAACCCCATGGCATACAATGCATGCCAATCGCCATCTTCATCAATAAACCCTTTGCCTAACCCGCCACCCTCAGCTAATTCATTGTAGTTCGCGCTTTGTATCTTTTCCGGTGTATACGTATATCGATTGTGCCAGGCATATCCCGTCACATAGAGCTCAGGATAGCCTTCGTACCATATCTGGGACAATCGATGCTTGATATGCTGACAACCTTGTTTCAGTGCAAGCACGACCCCAGACGTAGAAGTAGATGAAGCAACACCTTGCAGTGGCAGCATCGACATCGCGATTAAGAATATTCTGCAAGCGCCTTTGATCATAAGAGACTATCGTGTCACACCCAAGCAAGCCATCGATTCAAGTTACCCGATTGTTATGTTTTAGGCAAGGTTACCCCTCTCTGACCTTGATATTTTCCGGCTCGATCACGGTAAGACACTCGGCACACTTCATCAGCACCCAAAAACACAAACTGAGCAACGCCCTCAAACGCATAAATTTTAGCGGGCAATGACGTAGTATTCGAAAACTCCAGCGTGACATGTCCTTCCCATTCTGGTTCTAATGGCGTCACATTCACAATCAGGCCACAACGCGCATAAGTTGATTTACCCAAACAAATCACCAAGACATCGCGCGGAATTCGACAGTATTCTACGGTCCTTGCCAACGCAAATGAGTTAGGCGGAATAATACAAACATCCGACTGCACATCGACAAAACTCGCCTCATCAAATGACTTCGGATCAACAATCGCAGAATTAATATTGGTGAAAATTTTAAATTCATCTGCGCAGCGAACATCATACCCATAGCTAGACAGCCCATAAGAAATGCAAGGACGTCCATTCACTTCTTTCACTTGTGACGGCTCAAAAGGCGCTATCATGCCCGCCTCTAAAGCCATTTTTTCAATCCATTGATCTGATTTAATTGCCACCCTACGTTCTCCCTAAAAAAAGACGCCAATTTGCAGCAGGACTGTATCAGCAGCTTTACCTGTCCCCACTGTATTCACATTGGGGGCGAAGTTCAATGCATTTGCACCGTTTGCATATTGTGTTACCGCATAATCGGTATCGTGTCGGTATTCTAAACTCTCTATTGTATCTTTCCAAACAGAAATGTTAAACACCGCACTGATACGATTTTTAGGTAGGTTTAATGCCAATGCCTCTTGTGTCCATTGATAGCCCACTGCGACCGAAGAAGGCTTATCGAGTACCCTAAAGGTCACCCCCCCTTCAACTTGGCCTGCTTGTGGTCTTGCACCCACACCGTTAAAACTCAAGTCCTGAACAGGAAAGCTTGCAGTTGCTGTGAGCCATTCTGCTGTCAAACTAAATCGATCAAAACTGATATTAGCATGCACATCAACACCAGGAATCTTTTTAACGGCTTCAGTACCGTTTGTTAACGACGCAAATCCACCAAAGGTGGTCCCTGGCGTTGACCCTGTGTTTTGCATGCCGGACGAATCATCCATTGATGAAATCACACCAACCCCGACTTCACCGCTACCCTTGAGCACTTCAAAGATATAGGCATAATTTATGCCCCCAATCCCCGAGTTGCCTTGTATTGTATCAGACGTGAACCCATACAACGATAAAATAGAGCCCGTTTTTTCTTGCGATTTATACCCAAGAATAAACGGGCGCGATTTGGTTCTTGCGATAATCATAGGCAATGGCGCGCTGACCATGGCTGTTGAGTAGCGGCCAAACGGAACAAAAATTTGTCCGGCCGTGAAATAAAATGGATATTTTTCTAAATTTCCAATATTCACAAACCCCATATTGAGACTTAAGCCCGAGTTCGCCACACGCTGCCCATTATCTAATGGGTAAGAGGCATCGTAAGCAATCCCCATGTAGGCCTCAACATATTCATTTAGAATCGCTGCAACATCCACTTCATCTGAGCCTAGATCAACGTTAGAGCGTGATCTACCCGCATAGGTACGTCCGATCGTTGCTAAGGGTTCAACTTTACCGCTCAGTGCAATCACCGGCACTTTAGGGGGTACATCGCCTTGGCTTTTAAAACCCCTATAAAAATTACGCCGCTGCTGCATCAATCGAAGATCTCGGTTAATACTCGAAATATTCACAATATAATCTGATCCATCAAACGCAGGTCGTGCGCCCAAATAAGGCGTAGTCACCACAGGGGTGCCTGCAATATACGTTAACACTTCACCATCTGCAGATAATACGGTGGGATAAAACTCTAGAGAGTCCGGATGTTTAGTAGGGATGTGAACCATGACGGGTTTCACTTCGTAGTTTTTTGCTTTAGTCACCGGCGTCTTTGCTTTTTTCTTGGGTGAAGCTTTGTGCTGACGTCCATGAGCAGGTTTAACCTGCTGCGCCTGAATCCGTTCCAGCTTTTTTTCCATCGCAACTGTTTCCGCCTTAAGCTGCTCAACCTGTTGACTCAACTGAGTCACATCAACAGCCGCATAAAGAGGAAAACTCAATAAAACAGATAACCACACACTTCTTTTAAATACGTTCATCTCACACCCCAAGTGCTTTTATCTCAATCAACAATCAGCACATTTATTTTTGTGGATCAAATTATATTCGTTAGGGTGAGTTTTTTGCTAGTTATTTTTAAAGAAATTGTAAAATAAGTGGGAATCTCCGTCATTGTGATTCGTCGTGGATGTTTGTAGGGTGGGCAAAGGAGCCACACACCGTACTAACCGCATACTGATATCTGTCAGGCGACCTGCCCACCGGTAGCTCGGAGCCGCCGGTGGGCACGTCGCCTGACGTTTTTTTCTAACCGGCAGACTTCTCATTAGGCTCCTTTGTCCACCCTACAAACGCCCGCTTAACTGCACGAAATTCAAACAAACCAATTTTCAGACAAAAAAAAGCCCATCAACTGATGGGCTTTTTCCTTGAGACGTTTGATTAAACGTTTCCAACCCATTTCAGGCCGAAATACAATCCGTTTAATGCAAAGTTTGAGTTCTCTAAACCATATGAACCCATTCCATCTTGGGTATCAAAGTAGTTAACCCACATATAACCAACATCTAAGCCCAAATCACCTTGAGCCATAGAGAAGTCATACATCGCACCCAACTTCGCTTCCAATTCAGGAACCATCGTTGTTTTAGAGAATGACAGGTTATTTGTTGCAGGCGTTACTGTGTTACCAGTAATAGAACGCTTAGCAGAACCAATCAACAATGCACCAGCACCATTACCATAAATGCTGAAACCATTACCGATACCATAGTTCAAATCGCCGCCTAAACGAGGACCGAAACCATTGTAAGTCATGCTGTCAGATTGAGCACCAGCAACACCAGAAACAGTATAGTTGGTGTTAATGCTTGTGTTTAATCTAGCGTATTCAACACCAGCATGGATACGCATGCTCTTCATGTCACTGAAGTCAATGTGTTGACCCAGTTCCAGATTTACAGCATCCCATTTAGGATCAACAGAGAACGCACCTGTTGGCGTAATTGTGTTTCCAGCAAAAGAAACTGTTCCAGCAGCATTGAATGTACGGTTGTTACCGTTATTCAAGTGATACCAGTTCAGGTTCAGATCGTTACCAGTGTTGAAGTGGTAAGAGCCTTCAACTTCAAAACCCCAACCCCAACTTGGATTGACTGTTTGAAGTTGTGAACCAACACCTGCAGTTGTAATCGTATTCACGTAACCTAAATCGTTACTGTAGGTTGGATTTAAATATAAAGCCTGTGCTCCAACATCCCATGCTGTTCTTTCACAGGGAATTGTCACATTACCAGGCGCGCACACAGGGCCCATGGTACCAGCAAATACTGCGCTGCTACCTAAAGCAAGAACAGCTACTGCTGTTGTTTTTAACTTTAACATGCTTCATCTCCACTTTTTATTATTAATTTCCGTGTTGCCGTCAACTTACCTACAAATAATAAGCAGTTTTGACCACAGTACGCAATCACCGTGCTCTGACCTGAGCGCGTACATACCGCAGATTATTAAACGTCACTTTAGTAATGTCAACCCTATTTATATAAATTTTCTTATTGAATTCCATAAGTTAGCGCCCATATTCGTCCATCGTGTATCTTTTTTATTTGCTATGGATTTAATGTAACTACCCACGTCATCCCGAAGGCAGTGAGGGATCTCCCGTCGCGTGGGACTGTGTTTTTCCCGGGAGCTCCCTCGCTGCGCTCGGGATGACGTGCGACACGATAGAATCATTTTTTCAAGTCGCCATCCATGTTAAACTTTTCAGCATTCACTTCTCACTGATTCTTTTATCCATGCATATAGAAATCCGCCGCCCTGATGATTGGCATGTTCACTTTAGAGATGGCTCAGCCCTCACTCACACAGCGAACGCAACCGCGACCACCTTTGCTAGAGCATTAGTCATGCCTAATCTTGTACCGGCGCTCACGCAAGTTTCTGCCATCATTGATTATCGTCAACGGATTTTGCAGGCACTCCCTCAAAAAAGCCCCTTTAACCCCTTTATGACATTATATTTAAGTGATCAAACGACACCTGATACGTTAATAGAGATGAAAACCCACCCCTTTATTTTAGGTGCAAAGCTTTATCCTGCTCACGCCACCACAAACGCATCTCAAGGTGTTCAATCGATAGAAGCTCTTTATCCCCTCTTCGACCTCATGCAGTCGCTTGAGCTCGTGCTACAAATCCATGGTGAACTACCCAGTAGCGATATCTTCGACCGTGAAGCAGACTTTATTACACAAATCTTAATGCCCATCACACAACAGTTTCCCCGATTACGCATTGTCTTGGAGCATATTTCTACGCGAGCTGCCGTCGATTTTGTTCATCAAGCCTCAGCGTTTGTTGCCGCAACCCTTACCCCGCATCATTTAATTTATGATCGCAATGATTTATTAGCGGGTGGTGTCAAACCCCACCTCTATTGTTTGCCCATATTAAAACGCGCAGAAGACAAAAAAGCACTTTTAACTGCCGCATTGAGTGGTAACCCAAAATTTTTTGCAGGCACCGACAGCGCGCCTCATGCGATTCAGACGAAAGAATCTCACTGCGGTTGTGCGGGCATTTATTCCGCAAGTTATGCGGTTGCGCTTTATGCCGAAGTCTTTGACAGCCATCACAAACTACCCTTGCTGTCCGCTTTCTTAAGCGAACATGGCGCAAACTTTTACCATCAACCGTTAAACACCGGTTCACTGATTCTCAAACGAGAACCCCAACTTATCCCACTTTCTTTGCCGTTTGGAGACCATCAAGTCATCCCAATGAAAGCCGGCGAATCCTTGTCTTGGAGTACTTATGATCCCAGCTAATCCGAAGATGCGTGAACGATTTCGTGGATTTCTACCTGTTGTTGTTGATATCGAAACCGGCGGTGTTGATCATACGATCCATCCGCTTTTAGAGATTTGCATTGTCCTCATTACCCTCAATCAAGATGGGGTCTTTTCACCTCACACCGTTCATTTTGAACATGTGTTACCCTTCAAAGACGCTATTTTAGATAAAGGTGCGCTGGCCTTTAATAAAATTGATCCCTACCAACCCCTACGCTTTGCCTTAGAAGAAAAACAAGCTTTAAAAAATTTATTCATCCCTATCAAAGCGGCATTAAAAGAAACTGGCTGCCAACGCGCCGTATTGGTTGGGCACAATGCCTGGTTCGACCTTTTGTTTCTTAAGGCAGCCGCGATTCGATCACATTTAACATTCCCATTCCATGCCTTCACCTGTTTTGATACCGCAACGCTTGCAGGCCTTTGTTATGGTCAAACCGTGCTTGCAAAGGCAGCCAAAGCCGCGAACATTGCGTTTAATCCGAATGAGGCGCACTCTGCGATTTATGATGCTGAAAAGACGGCTGAATTGTTCTGTGCGATGTTGAATAAGTGGCGGGATTTGAATTTAGGAAGCGTTGGGTCTACATAACGAGACCCTCAACCTTTCACTCGATACAATCCGAGCCGCGACCGTAAGGGAGCGGAAGTTTTTAAATTTCCGCTCCCTTACGGTCGCGGCTCGGTTAGAATCAAATCAATATTTACAGCTCATCTGCATGTGAAGCCAAATACGCGGCTACACCATCAGGTGACGCTTTCATCCCTGCTTGACCAGGCTTCCAGCCAGCTGGACACACTTCGCCGTGTTCATCAGTATATTGAATCGCATCAACAAGACGTAATAATTCATCAATATCGCGACCAATCGGTAAATCATTCACGACTTGAGCCCGAACCACGCCTTTTTTATCAATAATAAACGCTGCGCGGAATGCAACACCTGCAACGGGGTGTTCTACACCGTATGATTGACAAATGCCATGGGTCACATCGGCGACCAGAGTATAGTGAACAGGACCAATTCCGCCGTCTTTAACACTGGTTTTACGATACGCGTTATGCGTAAACTGAGAATCAATTGAAACCGCCATGACTTCAACATGTCGCTTTTTAAATGCATCAATGCGATGATCTAATGCGATGAGTTCTGAAGGACACACAAACGTAAAATCTAAAGGATAAAAAAAGATTAACCCATAACGACCTTGCAATGCCTCATGACAGTTAAACTGAGACACAATTTCGCCATTTCCAAGTACCGCTGGCACCGTAAAATCTGGCGCTTTTCTCCCTACTAATACACCCATGTTGTCCTCCGTTATTAAACCGCTGCTTTTTGCAGTAACGCCTGTAATTCACCTTGCTGATACATTTCCATAATGATATCTGCACCGCCGACTAACTCTCCTTTGACATACAGCTGTGGAAAAGTCGGCCAATCCGCATATTGAGGTAACGTGGATCGAATATCTGGGTTTTCTATCACATCCACATACGCAAACTCAACTTGGCACGCTTCAAGACATTGCACCGCACGTGCAGAAAATCCGCATTGTGGCTGCTTGGGCGAGCCCTTCATATAGAGAATCACGGAATTGCTTTCGATTTGATTTTTAATTTTTTCTAATGTGTCCATGGTGGTTACCTCTTAAGGCTTAATACAATCCGTGCAAATTATGCCAAATAATGGGGTGTGGCGCAACTCAAGATATCCGAGCCGCGACCGTTAGGGAGCGGAAATTTTAAAACTTCCGCTCCCTAACGGTCGCGGCTCGGATACATCGCACGCGGCTTACCTCTACCCGTGAAAAGCCTGCTTACGCCCAATCGGCTTCGCATTTTTTTCAATATATTGAATGATTTTCGCAGCAACATTCACCTGCGAGGCTCTTTCAACCCCCTCTAAACCGGGTGAAGAATTAATTTCTAACACCAACGGACCGCGATTCGATCGAATTAAATCAACGCCTGCGACTCGCAAACCCAGTGTTTTTGCTGAGGCTACCGCTAAAGCGCGCTCTTCAGGCGTCAACTTGACCTTCAACGCTTTACCCCCTTGATGCACATTCGCACGAAATTCACCCTCTTTGGCCTGGCGTTTCATGGCTGCGACCACTTTGTCCCCAACGACTAAACAGCGAATATCGGTCCCTCTTGATTCTTGAATGAATTCTTGAACTAAAATATTTGCAGACATTTCTTTAAATGCATTAATAATGCTGACTGCAGACTGGTGGCTTTCAGCAAGAATCACGCCTTTGCCCTGCGTGCCTTCTAGTAACTTAATCACCACAGGTGCCCCACTTACCATGCGAATTAAATCTTCAGTATCATCCGGAGATTGCGCAAATCCCGTCAACGGCATGGGCAAGCCTTTGCGCGCCAAGAGCTGTAATGATCGAAATTTATCGCGCGATCGCATAATGGCAAGCGATGCGTTGAGCGTGTACATCCCCATCGTTTCTAAATGGCGTAACACCGCTGTCGCATAAAACGTAATAGACACCCCAATGCGAGGGATAACCGCATCAAAATGATCTAAAATGGCCCCCCCTCGATAATGAATGGTCGGGTTTGATTCGGCGACGTTCATATAGCAACGTAAAGGATTAATCACACTCATGTCGTGACCCGCGCTCACCCCTTCTTCAATCAAGCGAACATGCGAATAAAGGGTAGGATTAGTGGCGAGAATGGCTATTTTCATATTTAGACTACTTTTTTAATTAATAATTGATGATTTTCGACAAGCTCAGATGCTGAAAAAGGCGAATTAAAAAATGCTTGTAATTTCCCCTCAGGATTCAGCACCATCACTGCCCCGGTATGTTCAATGGTGTTAGATGTTTGGATGTATGCAATCCCTAGTTCATGCGCGAATGATGCCATTTGCGCCTTTTTCCCTTTGGCACCATAAAAATCAGGTTCAAATCGATGTACGTATTGCCCTAATTTAGCCAATGTATCTTGCTTCGGATCTAACGTCATCATCACAATGCGTGGCAAAGGAGAAACCCCTTGTTGTTTCAACTGTTGATAAGCCTTTGCTAATTTGGCCATGGTGGTGGGACACAGTTGTGGACACGTGGTAAATCCAAAAAAAACCCAGGTCCATCTGCCTTGCAATTGTGATTGCGTAAACGCCTGCTTATCAATGCCCTCAAACGCAAAAGATTGAATCTCTCGTGCAGGCTCTATCCAGGTGCCATGAAACTGGTCCATCGCCGGTGGCCGGTACCATTGCTGAGAGCATACCCCAACGATGATGCCTAGAATAATTCCGACCCCACCGAGCAGAGGTAAGACAACACCTATCCGTTTTTTAAATGACACCGACATACCTCGCCCCAATATGATCAACCAACATCACGATAAATAATGCCAGTAAATACCAAATAGAATAATAAAATAAACGCCTAGCCTCCAAGCGATCAGATGTACCCATCAACCGCCAAGCATCCCATATAAATCGAGCGCCCAAGACGCCTGCGCCCACCGCATAAAATAGATGACTCATCCCCACCAAGAAGGGTAACTCGCTCACCACCCCTAATAAAATGCTATATAACACAATCATTCGTTTGGTGAGATCAATCCCATAAACCACAGGAAGCATCGGAATCGTCAGTTTTTGATAGTCCTCAAAACGATAAATCGCCAGCGCCCAAAAATGTGGTGGAGTCCAAGTGAAAATAATGAGCACCAATAACAACGCGGCAGGATCAAACGCACCCGTCACGGCCGTCCATCCTAACAAAGGTGGTGCCGCTCCTGCTAGTCCACCGATCACAATATTTTGTGAGGTCGCTCGTTTCAAATAACCGGTATAAATACCCGCGTACCCAAATAACGTCAACAACGTTAACCACGCCGTCAGCGGATTTACCACGCAGTATAACAATAAAAACCCAATAATCCCTAAACATAGTGCAAAAAACAACACCTGAACGCCATTTAACCGCCCTTCAACCACGGGCCGATGTCGCGTTCTGCTCATTTTAGCATCAAGATGTCTATCTAGCCAATGATTAACTGCCGCCGCACTCGAGGCGCATGCCCCTACCCCCACTAATGAACTGACGATCACCACCAGTGAAGGCATTGAGGTCGCGGCCAAGACCATGCCAACTGCCATCGTCACCAACATCATGGCAACAACCCGCAGTTTACAGACGGCTAGATAATCACGCCAATGGCCGAGCAGCCGGCACGTCATCCCGAGCGCCGCGAGGGATCTCCACCTAGTGGCAGGAGATCCCTCGCGGCGCTCGGGATGACGTAGTGAGGGCACCGAGGGATGACGTGCTGGGCGCGCCCCACTCCAATACCCCATCATTGCAATCACCGTAAGCAAACAGACCGCTACCAAGTTATGCATCACCGCCACTGGTAAGGGTAAGAAAAATAACACATTCACCACCCCAAGCCCCAGCTGCAACCATAATAAGCCTAACATTCCCCATGCCATCTTTCGCCAAACGTCATGCTGCGTTTGTCTCATGATGCGAAAGAACAACCAAAGCGTATATCCTGCAACCACCAACGCACCCAAGCGATGGATCACCTGAATCGCAGCACGGCTCTGACTCGACAACACACCAAACTGATAAGATTGTCCAACGGGTGAAAATAACAACAAGCCCTGCTTTAAACCATCAAGTGGTAACCAATGCCCATTACAGGTCGGAAACCCAGCACACGCCATCCCCGCATAATTGGCACTCACCCATCCGCCTAAAGCCATCTGTAAAAAAACCAAACCAACGCCTAACAAAAACCAACGCCGCATCAACGGTAAAGCTGGCACTGACGTGCGACTTAAACTGCAGCGAAACAAACACAAACTCACAAACAACACCGCCCCTGATAATAAATGCCCCATCACCACAATGGGCAATAAGCGCCAGGTCACTGTCCACATCCCTAGTGCAGCTTGAAACCCCACCCACCCACACAAAAAAATCGGTGGCCCCATGGATACGATGTGCCCTTGAAGTCGCAATCGCAAACTCAACAGCAAACTGAGTAAAATCAATATCCCTAATGCCCCTGCCATATAACGATGGATCATTTCTGTCCACGCTTTTTTCTCTTCTATGGGCAAGTCCGGATAACGCGCCTGAGCGATTTGCCGCTCAATGTCGGTATGCGGAAGATGCATTCGTCCATAACACCCCGGCCAATCTGGGCAACCTAAGCCTGCATCAGTCAAGCGTGTGTAAGCACCTAAGCCTAAAACAACCAGGGCAACCAAAATAGCCACGGTGACGAGTGCGCTTAACTTTCCCATAATGGAGACAACCGTTTTAAATCAGAAAAAACCGCTTGTGGATGCGTTACATCAGGGTAAGTCAACACCCCCTCCCCTTTATTATTCACGATCCAAATCGGGGAATGACGCAGCGCATCAGGCAATACGCTCAAAGCGCTCACATGCACATCCATCTCATGCAGTTGCCGAGCTAAATCCGTAGCATTATCCAAAGCAGAGGGGGGTATCAATAACCATAACTCAATGCCATACAAATGACGCCCCAAGGCCAGGCGCACACGTGCCAATGTCATCAAGGCATGCAAACAAGAAGCATCACAAGACGCTTGTGCGACATACACCAAACGCCATTTTTTTAAATGACGCCACTCGGCAATCCGCACTGTTTTTTTCAACAAATGCCCTTGGTTCGTCAAAGACAGATCGCGCAAATTCCCATGCTCATGACACCACAGTGCAACCAAAAATGGCATGAAAAAAAGACAGAATAATAACCCTGGAATCGCGTATTGTTTTTTAATCCACACGTCGCACCCGCTTGACCTGAATACTCACAAATACCACACAAAAAAGAATGGCCAATGCGCCCCACTGTATTGCATAAGCAATATGCCGTTCAGGCGACATCACGACCACTTGCCAATCTCGATGCCATCCATAAGACATGGCAGGATCCAGGCGCATCATAAAAGGAGCCGCCGGTTGATGCAAGAATTTTTCAAACAATTGAGGCAAAAACTGCTCGACAACGATCACGCCAGTGAGAGAAGCCGATAACTCAGGCTGCTGAATCCACGCATTATAAGAAGGGTAATACACCCCCCCCACCACAGTTTGTTGACCCACAGGCAGCGGCACCTCCGGCAATTGATCGCGAGACAACGCTCCTTTCACCCACCCTCGATTCACCATCACCACCGTTTTACCGTCTAATAACCGAAACGGCGTAAGCACGTGATACCCCCAAACATGCTGGTAAAATTGGTTATCCAACAAAAATTGCGGGGCTTCATAATGGCCTGTCAGGGTGATACGTTGATACTGGGATGGCTGCATCAAAGCGGTCAGTTCGACGGGTGTGGATTTAGCGTGTTGATGAAAAGCAGTTAGCATCGTACGTTTTTCCGCAGCACGATGGACCTGCCATACACTTAGGCTCATTAAGAAACCTAAGCCAACTAAGCCTAAAGCCAGCCGTATCCATGTCGTTGAAAAGTGAATCTTGCCAAAACGTAGTGTAAAAGCCATTCCCAGCCTTAAGTCTATAAGTTAAATAAAAAATTTTTCTATACTCCGATCTGTCCCCTCTCCCGCGCACGAAACACTTATAAACTCATATATTGTAAGTTGACCACAGAGGTTGACCCCCTCCCCAACCCTCCCCCGCGAAGGACATCAACATATTGTTCAATCTTCTAGCGCGTGAGAGGGGGTATTCGTGCGTAAAAAAAATTTAGGGACGTTACCCAACACCCTACATCCATTCATTTATTCCGTATTTTCACCTATACTACCCATTCTATTCCCCATAAGTAGTATACCCCATGTTCACCAAAATCATCATTATCTCAGTCATGTTGCTAATTCTAGCCGCACTCGGCAGCGGATTGAGCTTTTTAGTTCGCGACGCGGGCAAAACAAACCGCACGGTAAAAGCCCTCACAATAAGAATCGCGCTCTCTATCCTCTTGTTTTTATTTCTATTATTAAGCTTTGCCATGGGGTGGTTAACGCCCGGCGGCAATTAATTCTTGTAAAAAACGTCAAATATGACGATAATTACTTGTAAAAAACGTCAAACACACGAAGTCACCCAGCATGAAACGCCTCATTTCAAATAGCCTCAAACAATGGAAACATAAAAAAAACAGGAAACCCCTCATATTAAAAGGGGTGCGCCAGGTGGGTAAAACGCATAGTTTAACTCAATTTGGTAAAACAGAATTTTCTCGCGTTCATTATTTGAATTTTGAAAAAAACACCAAATTGTCTATTGTTTTTCAAGCTGATTTTGATGTTAACCGCATCTTAGATGAAATCAGTTTTTTATTAGATACCGTGATTGATATCCAAAACGACTTATTAATCTTCGATGAAATACAAGCCTGCCCTGCAGCATTAACCAGTTTAAAATACTTTGCTGAAGATAGGCCAGAACTAGCACTATGCTGTGCGGGCTCCTTACTAGGGCTTCATTTGGGCGAATCGGCATTCCCCGTAGGAAAAGTTGATTTTTTCCATATGCGTCCGATGAGTTTCTACGAATTTTTATACGCCAATGGGGATCATAAATCGCTGGATGCGTTAGAACGTTGTGTCACCACACGCATTCTCCCCGAAATAATCCATGCACATCTCTGGAACCAATTTAAGCGCTATATGATTACAGGTGGCTTACCTGAAGTGGTGCAAACCTATTTAGATAACCAAGACGATTTATATACGGCTTGTCAATTGGCTCGAGAAAAACAACACGAGCTCATTTATGGGTATGATGCAGACATTGCAAAACATGCCGGTAAAGTCAATGCCATGCATATTGAAAGGGTATGGCGCGCGGTTCCCGCTCAGCTTGCGCAAGAAAAATCAAAAAATCGCTTTCAATTTAAAGGGATTGTTCCAGGCGTTGATCGCTACGCACGTTTAGCTGATGCCTTAGATTGGCTATCTGCTGCAGAGCTTGTCATTAAAGTGCCCATTATTGATCATGTTGAGTTACCCTTAAGAGCATATGAAGACGAAAGTTGGTTTAAATTATATGTTTTTGATATTGGTATTTTGGGTGCAATGTCTAATTTACCCCCCAAAGCCATTTTAGATTATGACTATGGGACCTATAAAGGCTATGTCGCTGAGAATATCATTGCACAAGAACTATTGGCCAAAGGCGTCACCCAACTTCACAGCTGGCAGCATCAGCGCGCCGAAATCGAGTTTTTATATTCAGATGATCAGGGTGTCATTCCACTGGAGGTGAAAGCAGGACAAGTCACTCGGAACCAAAGCTTGAATAAATATGCTGAAAAGTACCATCCACCCTACCGCGCAGTACTTAGTGCCCGCCCATTACATATTGACTTGCTGCATCATTACCATCAATACCCCTTGTATATGATGCATTGGTTTCCGTTTGAGTAGATGCGGAAATTAATCGGTTAGCAAGATCCGCTCCCTCGCCCGCGCCGGAAAAGTGAGCATTTTTTTGATTTAATTCGCGGGAGAGGGCAACCGATAGTTTCAACCCTCTCCCCAGCCCTCTCCCGCGAGGAACCTCAGGTTTCTACACTATTTTCAAGCGCGGGCGAGGGGGTAGATCTAGCTAACTGATTAATTCCCGCACACCATTGGGCCTTGGCCCAACTGTCTCACTTTAAACCGCGAGGCTTCACGCCAACAGGCGCCGCCACCGGCGCCTTCAATTGCTCCATTTGCTTCTGATAATAAGTCGTCTTTTGTCCTGCTCGTACTGGCGTAGCAGTTCTTTGTGTAGGTACCCCACTTTGTCTTACGGGGGTCGCTGAGCGCAACAGATGAGATGCCGCAGCAGGTGGCAGCGATTTATCTGGCATCCGCTCCATCGGGCTCTTTCGCTCTATTCGCTGTGGTGACTGACTGGGTGTCGTTGTCGGGCTTGGTCCGTAGCTTGAATCAGAAGAGTACGTCGCGGGGGAAACACCCCTCACTACCACAGAAATAGCCTTCACTGTTTCCACTTGATTCGCAACTGTTGCCAAAGCACTTACTGGGTGAAATTGGTTATAACAAGCAGGATATGCACGCATCTGCTCAACCATTTGATTCACCGCTCCCCATTTTCCGGCCTTCGCAGCAATCATAAGCAGCGTATCGCCTTGTTTATTTTTTTGTAAAAAGAAGGCCTCTTCAAGTTCGGGGTGTCTTGACACTGCACGCAAAAATACGCCTATGTCCTCCCACGCTCCTTTTTTTGCTGCCAACATAATAGGCGTATCTCCATCCGCATTTTTTTGATTTAACAACACGCTGGAAGGATCACTCAATAAATTCCTCAATATCCCCTCATGACCGTGTCTCACAGCATAATGATAGGCATTATCTGCATCCTCTAATTTTAATTTCGCTACCTCATCCATGATCTCAGCATCCAAAATCCGTGTCACTACATCAGAACGTTTTGCGATAACAGCCAACTCCAGTGCTTTTAAATAACCGCGTACATTGTCCTTGTTAACGGCTTGAAGTCGAATCAATCGCTCTACCTGAGGCCAAGCTTTCTCTTCTAACGCAATATCCAGTAATGTCTTCCCCTTTTCATTTTTTACGCCTAAATAGGATTCAATACCAGGAGAAGACAGTAACGTGTTCGCATAAACAACGGGGTCCGCCGTCGATAAAATTGCCTTATATAAAATCAAGGACGGTTGCATCTTAAAACACGTCATCAGCCATTGCGCCTGGTCATGAGAAACCAAAACGCCAAATTGCTCTGGTTTCATCACGATTTTCATTAATTCTGCGCGCATTTGAGGTGTAGCTTGCATAAACAATAACTCCGCAATATGCGTATAACCTGACTGAATAATTGCCTCAAACACCGTGCCATTTTTGTAAGGTGCGAGACAATTCACCTGGTCTGCACACAATAAAAACTCAAATTGATTTTTTTCAAATAAAGCTTGTCTTTGCGTAGGATTTTGATATAAGCGATTGGCTTCTTCTTTATCTAATGCTTGTTCGAGGGAGGAATAGGGCTTTAAATGTTGAGGCGTTCCGGGTAAATAATAATAAAGTGCTACATCCTCTTTTTTTGCATTCCGACCATACGCTTCTTCACGCTCGGGTAATAAATCTTGTTCGAGATGCTGTGCATAGCCCGCTGCCAACCAACGACTTCTGATCGAGTCACTACTAATAGCAATGGCGTCTGCTTGGGAATCAAAACGTGCCCTACCCATGATTTCTGTTAAGTGGTCGACTCTGCCATCTTCCAACTCTTTTTCTAAACTCTCCAAATCAGAAAATAATGTATCTCCCTTATAGCGACTAACATATGTACTTACTTCACTCTCGGTTTTTGCGTCATAAGGACGACCATAGGTGCCTGTATAATCATAAATAAAAATACGATTCACTAAGATGTCTTTCTTACTGAAAAAGAAAGCAACGTCCGCTTCTGTATCTTCTCCAGATTGAAATAGGTCAGGGACAATGCGCTTACTAGGATTCACATAACTCAAAGATTGTGGCTTCGAAAACCCCTCTTTCTGCTCAGGGGTATATTGTGGCTGACGAGCCAACCGATCTTCTACACCTGTTCCCTTTGCGGTATACCTCTCTTTCCCCGTTCTTCCCCCTTTACGTAGAACCTTTCTAATCTCATCGGGCCCCAACGTGACACTCTCAAAAAAATTATGACTGAAATTCCCCTCATCTCCTCTCAGGTTCTTAACAAAGAAAGGACCCTCACTATAGGTTTTTTGACTGCTTCTCTCTTTTTGCCGTAAGGCATCAAATAACATCGTTGATAAACCCAGGTTAAATTGACCTGGTTTTTTTTCATCTTTACTGATTTGAATATCATCGTGTTTTTTACCTAATACTTTTTCTATTTCGGCTTGATAGGCTTCTGCCTGTTCTTTTGACTCAAAGCAGAGCAGAACGCGACCGCGTGGAGTATCTCTTTTAATGGTGAACTTGGCTTTTGTTGGCATATATGAACGCAATATAATAAATGTATAACTATATTGTAGTCCATTAAATCAATATTGATGATTTTTAGGCAGCGCAGCATCTTTGTTGATCGTTGTAATGAAATGGACCCATTCCCCTTATATTCGGCTTCGTAATGAGCCATGATTAGTTTGCAAATTAATCAAAAGGAGATAGGTCCATGAACGAGATTACTATATTGGGTATAGATTTGGCAAAGAATACGTTTCAATTAAT